>CAIKAA010000493.1 GCA_903825275.1 uncultured Fibrobacterota bacterium
GGAACGCCCTCTCCCCTCTCCCCGAAATGGTGGCGAATGCCCCGCACATACCAGCACAATGCCACGATCCCAAAATTCCGGCGATCCAGACCCCCGCGAACAAAGACCAGCCGGTCTGTTGGCTCAGTCCCTCAAGTCCGGTCATCGCTGTTTCCTGGATCGGGTTTGTCGTCCCAAATGGCCCGCTCGGCCGGGGTTTGGAGATCGTCCATCTGGCCGTTTCGGATGGCCCAAACCAAAATCCCCAGAAAGACCAAGAACAGGAACACGCCTCCTGCCAGCAAAATCCCGAACACGCTCATGATATTTCCTTTGGAAAGGGACGGCGAGTCAAGGCGTAACCGACCACAGCGACAGAGGACAAAGGCATCAGGACCGCGCAGACGATGGGTCCAAGAAAGCCGGTCAGAACCAAGGTCACCCCCAAAAGGTTCCAGAGTACCGACCAACCCAACCCAAACATGATTTGGGTGCGAACCTTCCGCGAGGCCTCGAGGAGTTGGACGATGAGCGACAAGTCGTCGTGCGCCAAATACACATCGCAAGAACTGAGGGCGGCGGCGGCTCCCCCCTGTACCCCGATTCCAATTTGGGCGGCTTTGAGGGCGGCCGCATCGTTGATGCCATCGCCAATGAACAGAACCTTGCCGCGCTGTGCCAATTGTTGGACCAGGCGCAATTTGTCTTCGGGAGACTGGCGCGACAGGGCGCGCTCGGGAGCGATTCCGCAGGCTTTGGCGACCACCTCGACGGGACCCGGCTTGTCGCCGGAAAGGATCCACGTTTCCCGATTTTTTCCCAACGCTTGGACCACCGCCGGAGCTTCGGGCCTAAGCTTGGATTCCATCGAGAACGAAGCGATTTCCCGGTCGTCACAGGAAAACACGACTTCGGTCCATTCTTCTGGAAGCAGAATGGGGTGATCCAGGGCCCACTCCCGTCTACCTAGACGGAGCTTTTGGCCCTTCCAAAGAGTTTCCAACCCAAGCCCTGCCTGTTCCACAATCGCCAGATCCGGCTCACAGTGGGGGAAAAGCTCGCGCAAAGGACGCAAGGCCAAATGGGCCGAAGCCCGGCACAAGGCGCCCAAAACCTTCTCCCACTCCCCTCTCTGGACGCCCGATTGCCAAGCCGCTTCGCGCAAGACCGGGATCGGGCGTGTCAAGGTGCCGGTCTTGTCAAACACGACAATATCCACTTGAGCGAGACGTTCGAAGGCGTCCACCCCTTTGAGCAAAATCCGTCGTCCTGCGGCTTGGCGATGGGCGACACCCAGCACCGCCGGAACCGCCAGCCCCACCGCGCACGGGCAAGCGACCAACAAGGTGGCGACCATTCGATTGGCGTCGATCCCCCCGTGGAATAGACCCCAAAGCGCGACTGCGGCAACCACGAGGAAAGTGGATCCCACGATGATCGATTCCATGCGGCGTGACAATTTTTGCAGCGGCCCCTTCCCCACCCCCGAAAGCAGCGAGAGAATCTTGCCCATGCGCGTGTCGCGCCCCACCGATTCCAGTTCGATGGTGACGCTCTCGCGCAAATTCACCGCCCCGGCCCAAACGCGGTCACCAACAGAAATTTCCACCGGTTCTTCTTCCCCCGTAAGCCAGGCGGCGTTCATGGAAGAGCGACCCTCGCGCACAAACCCATCGCCCAAAAAGGTGTCGCCCGAAGGGACAACCAACACGTCGCCGGGCCGCACTCCCAAAACTTCTCCGGCCAGTTCGCGCGCCAAAAATTCACCCCCGATCCGGACTTTCTCTTCGGCAAAGCGGGTGATCAATCGGCCTGCCAACAGAAAGGCGACCAGCATGGCGACCGCATCGAAATAGGTCTCGTTCAACCCGAGCCAGGCATTGCGCAAACTCGCCACATACCCGACAGCAATCGACAAGGACACCAACAGGTCTAGGGATAGACTTTTGGAACGAAGGGAACGCCACGCGCCCAAATGGAAGGGAATCGCCGACCAAAACACGACCGGCGCCACCACGACACCCAAAGCCAGTCCCATCTCGCGGACAATTTTTGGCGAGATCCCTTCGAAAATCCCGGCGTAAAGACTCACGGCCACGTGCATCGATGCCATCAGGCAGGCAAAGGCCACCGCCGTGCGCAACACCCACAGGCGGCGATCGTCGCGTCGCAGCCGAGAAAGTTCCGGATCGTCGCCGGGACGCGGCCGAAACCCAAGGCTCCGAAAGACTTGGGCGATTTGGGAAAGCGACGAGGCTTTGTCGTAAACGACGCGCACACTGGCTCTGCCAAAATCGAGATCGGCGCGAAAGATTCGCGAATCGGCGGTGGGAATGCGCTCGACGAGCCACGCACAAGCCGAACAGGTCACTCCCTCCAAAAAGAATTCGACCGAGCTCATGCCTTGTCCGGCGCTGCGCACAAAGCGTTGCTCGGCTTGGGGAGAGGCAAAAGGGTCCTTGGTAGAGAGGACCAAGGGGCGTGAAAGAGGAGAGCTGCGGCGGTGGTAAAACTCCCCCAATCCAATGCCCAAAATCACTTCATACGCCGCCGCGCAACCGGGACAACAGAATTCGCCCATAGGGCTCGGAAGCCCGCAGTGTTTGCAACCGGAAGTTGCGGCCGATTCGTCGTTCATCGGTCGGTCATGGCCAAATCGGCCGGCCTGGTCAACGTTTCAAACTTTTCCATTCGTCCTTGACTTCGATGACCTGTGGGCCGTGGTGAACAGCGACCCACACCACCACCCCTTGGATGACCACGATCGAGACCAACGCAACGATGATTCCCCATTTCCAAGCCATGACTAACTCTCCGGCCCGAAGGCGGTGAACACAATCCGGATCGGACGTTTTTTGACTCCGGCTTGCAAACGCACTTTTACGGGTGACGTGCCCAGATGAAAGGCGGATAGGGGGATCCGCACGAACAGGCCAATTTCTGTCGGTTGCAACGGGGCCACCAGAGTTTTTTCCACTTTGGGCAGAATCACGGTAACTCCCGGTGTTTCCGAAAAAGCGGAAATTTCCAAGGTGTCGCGCGAGGTGTTGTCGATCCGCAGGCGCAGATAATTTTGGACCGTATCGCCCGAAAGGGTGAAGTTCATCATGCCACCGCGCATGACCGTTGCATTGAAGTCCGAACGCATCCAAATCCGCAAACCCGCAACCAAGATCAAGATCAAGGAAAGGCCCATATAGAGGAGCGGACGGAGGTGGCGTTTGGGAGCTTCGCCCGAAAGCTCGGCTTCGGTGGTGTAGCGGATCAGGCCCTTGGGTTTGGCAATTTTTTGCATCTGGTTGTCGCAGGCGTCGATGCATGCGGTGCAGGCAATGCATTCCATCTGCAACCCATCGCGGATGTCGATCCCCGTCGGGCAAACCGTGACGCAAAGCCGGCAATTGGTGCAGTCCCCTGCCCCGCTGGTTCCCAAGCGCCCCCGAGGTTCGCCGCGTTTCTTGTCGTATCCCACGATCAACGTGAGCTTGTCCAACAGCACGCTTTGCAAGCGGCCGTAGGGGCATACGATCAGGCAGGTTTGCTCGCGAAACCATCCAAAATTGAAGGCGAAGGCAGCCGTCATCAAAACCATTCCCAGGAAAAGCCCGGGATTTTCGGAGGGCGGCAAATGCACCATGGTCCAGAGCCTGGCGCCCGAGACCATCCAGGCGATGGCGGAATTGGCCATCACGAAGGACACCAAAACATACACGGTCCATTTCAAGGTTTTGATCAAAATCTTGCGACCAGACAATTCCTGTCGATCCAAATTCCGGCGCAAGTTCACGCGGCCTTCGATCAGCTGCTCGATCGGCCGGAAGACCGATTCCAGAAAGGTGTTGTGGGGACAGGCCCAACCGCAAAAAACCCGACCACCCCAGGCGGTGAGGGCATAGATGCCAAAAATCGTCCCCAACACGGCGGTGATGAAAAGGTTCAGCTCGTGGGCCCAAAAGACCTGACCCAAAAGCACGAGCTTGCGGTTGAAGAAGTCGACCTGCATCAACGGGTAC
>CAIKAA010000494.1 GCA_903825275.1 uncultured Fibrobacterota bacterium
ATTCCCGGGATCTTCTGGTTGAACAGGTTGTCCTTGTTGAGCAGGTTGGATGGATCGGTTTTGTTGATTCCGGTGAGGAGGTAAATGTTATTGACCACCTGGTCCAACACATCCAAGATGTCGTCGGAGCTCAGGTTCTGGAGATTGTTGTAAGCGTTCTTCAGCGGGGTGAAGTCGGCCGTCACCACGGGCAGAAATTGTCCGTTCACAAACGTCATGGTCACGCTGCCAGCCAAGTTGGCCAATGCAGGGATGGTGGAAAGGGAGATGCCCTCTTCGACCACGTCAAACACCGCTTTGGTGGCGACATCGGTGGTGACGCCGTTCAACGGTTCCTGAATAGCCCCCAGGTGGGTGGTCGCATCCTTGAACGCGGTCAATAAATCCGAAAGCGTGTATTCTTGGCCAGCCTTGGTGCTGACGGTCAGCTCCCGGCCCAGTCGCCCTTCAGCGCCTCCCCGCCCAATCAGGTGGACGCCCACCGGCCCCAACATGGCCGAGATTTGAACGCCTTCAATTTCAACATTGTAAGTGCCGGCGGGATTGGCCGTCGCGGCGGTAGCCAGATCGGCGGCGCTGGCCTGGATGGTCACGGTGGTGCTTGGGTTGACCACATCGGCGATGTGGGTGTCGTCGACCTTCAGGATCTTGAAGCGCGTGGACCCGATCTTGACGTATTGGCCACCGTACTTGGCCGTGATCTTGGCAAAATCGCCGGTGGAGAGATCGAAGGTGGTCGTGTCGGAAGTGGGTTGCGAGGTGACAACGTTGAAATTGTAGCTGGGGACATCCATCTCGATGTCGCCCTTGGCGACGAAGTTGGAAATGGAAAACCGGTCAACTCCTGTCGTGCCCACGGTGATGCCGTCGCCGCTGCGCTCCAAATAGGGAGCAGGTTTGGTGGGATCAGCTGTATGGGCCGTTTTCATGTCGGTGTAGTCCGACACGTCAGATTTGGTGATGGTGTGAAGTCCCTCGATGCCCAACAGACGCCCCATCCAAGATCCATTCCACGACAAGATGCCGGCTTGGACGTTCAGCGTGGGCTTGGTCAGGTCGCGAATCACCAAATTCGGGCCCACCAGGAGATTGCCATCGCTGTCGCGGCCCGATTGCAGCACGACCTGGAGCTGGCCATTGCTTTGCAGCTCGATGGCGGCCTTGATCTGGGCGATGGTGCTGGTCGAATCCAGTCCGGAAAAGTCGATGAAACCGGTGGTGCCGTCTTGGTAGAACACCTTGAGCTCGGCCTTGGACGACGTTTCGGCGCCAAACCCCAGCAAGGACAGATTTTGGCAGGTAGCGGTATCGAACGAAAGCGTGGTGGCGGAATCGGTGGCTTGCAGGTAGATCACATCGCCGGTGAAATAGGCAACCACTGGAACCGTGGTCAGGCCCAGAGTGGTTGCTTTGGCGGCGATGGCCTTGTTGATCTGGGCCACCAGATCGGCCACCGAACTGTTCCCCATGCTCTCTGGAGCGATTGGTTTGGTTGGGTCTTGGATCCCGGTGACAATCACACTGAACGACTTGGTGCCCGAAGTGGTGGTCAAGTTGAGCCCCAGGGTGACATCCTTCGACAGGCGACCATTGGCCTGGAGGGTGCCGCCATACACGGAGTACTTGGCCACCTGGGTGGCATCTGAGGGAAGCGTGGGGCTCAAGTCACTGCCAAAGCCCAAGGAGGAGGCATTGGAAAGCGTGAAGGTGGCAGGAGTTTTTTGGAGTGCATCCCGATGGGTAAGATCACCTTTATCTGGATTGGCCTGGAAGGTCAGGATCCCTTTGGAATTGACGCTGGCGATGAGGCCAAAGGTTCCCGTCAGATTAACCTTTTGAAAGGTTGTTGCACTCGTTGCCTGTTTGATCAGCCCTCGATTGATTCGCGCAACCAGTCCGTCAATCCCCGAGGGATCGCTAGTATCTGCGACGGTGGTCACCTTGAAGAGTTGGTTATTGATCGTTAAGGTGAAGCTGAAGACGTCGTTGAAATGGCTTTCGTCCACCACCTTCACGGAACTCACTTCGGACAGTCCCTGGGAAGTGCCCAGATGGAGTTCGGAATAGGCCTTGGGGACATCGTCGGTTTGGATGGAAAAACTGTGGGAAGATTGGACCTGGAGCCCTCCCACCGCGCTGGCGGTCACTGTGAAGTAGCCCACTTTGGTGACGGGATCATGGAACGTCCCGTTCAAGGCCGCTTCCAGGTCGGTCGCCAAATCGCTTAGGCTGGCATTGGTTTTGTCTTGGGGCAGGGCCACGGTTTTGGCCGTACCCCCGTCCACCGTCACCTTGAGGTTGGCGGCATCCGAAAGGATTCCTGAATAGGGAACGGCAC
>CAIKAA010000495.1 GCA_903825275.1 uncultured Fibrobacterota bacterium
CGCGGTGCCGGTATTTGTCGCGATCCTTGTCTTCCATGAAGCGGGGCATCTTGCTGCCATGCGGATTTTTGGCTACAAAGACGTGAAAGTGTTTTTCATCCCGTTTTTGGGGGCTCTCGCCACGGCGAAAAGTCGGCCCTGGGGCACAGCCCCGTGGAAGCGCGCCGTTGTGTCCATCGCAGGTCCCTTGCCGGGAATTGTCGCTGCTTTGGTTTTCTTCTCCATGAATTGGCGTTTTGCTGGTTTGTTCACCCATCATCCAACACTGATGGGAATGATTGTCGAAGCAGGTGGCATGGCCATGCTCTTGAACCTTTTCAATCTGCTTCCGTTGGGAGATTTGGATGGTGGGCAGTACTTGCAGGCTAGTCTGTTTTCCCGTTTCCCTCGTGCCGAAGTGTTCTTTCGGATCGCGGGAAGTTTGGGACTAGCCGCATTGGCACTTTCCATGCAGGCGCCATTCATGACGGCCTTTGCCATCCTCCCCCTGCTAAACCTTCGATTAAATTGGGAAGCTGCCAAAATTCGTCATGCTTTATCGAACCAATGGCGAAAAGCTGGGTCTCCCCCGGATCGGCAGACCGCCGAGGCCGACCTGGACCATCTGATGGGAACTAGCCCCTTTTCCGAGATTGGGGATCCTCGGCGCGGACTCGTTCGTCAGTTTGTCGTTCGTGACCTCGCGCCCACTCCCATGCCCATCTGGCAGTCGGTGCTCTGCGTAATCCTCTACCTCCTTCTGTGGAGTCCCGTTGTGTTGTTTGTGGCCACCAGTTGGGGTTGGATGTTGCTTTTCAAGCTCCAAACCTCTCTTCACCCCCATTCCCTAAGGCACCGGCCTCACTGAAGATCGACACTCTCCCACCGGATCGAGGAGTTTCCCTGGGACTCGCAAATACCAACCAATTGCTATTCAGTACGCGGGCTTGTAGATTCTAGCCATGGATCGCCGGAATCACCACTTTCGCCGCTTGGGAGCTTGGACGCTTCTGGTTTTGGCGTTGGTTTCCGTTTTGGCGCCGGCATGGGCCGATTCCTATCTGTGCCCGATGGTCAAGGCACGCCAACAGACACGCTCCTGCTGCGCCAAATCCACCGTGATGCCGTTGCCGGCCGCTGTGGGCCAAGCCCAACTCCAACCGCCTTGCGATTGCCCCAAGCTTTCCTGGACGGCCAATGCCACCGACCAGTCGCGGAACTTCGAAACCCATTCGGAAAACGCGGGGTTGTTGCGGGTCGAGATCCCCTATCATCGGTTTGTCCTAGACGATGCAGGTCGGGATCACAAAACCCAATACACCCCCGTACCCCGATCCTCTCCGCCCCTGTGGCGGCAAAACCAGTCCATTCTTTGCTGACAATCCCCTAAGTGTGATCCTGGTGCGCCGGGCAATCCTGGTCGCATCCTCGTGGAATCAAACTTATAGGGGGAATTGAAGATGTCCAGCCTGAACTTGGGCTTGGTGTTGGCTTGGCGAGTCGCAGCGGCTTTGCCTTCCGATGCCCCGCCCACCGGTGAAGAACAAATCCAGCGGTGGATCCAAACCGCCAAACTCCAGCATCCCCAAGCCCTGGCGGCACGGGCAGACCTGGAGGCCGCCCAAGCCGAAACCCAATCGGCCAAGGCTTGGATGCCACCCAGCACCCAAGTCCAATACCAGTCCGACGGACGGGTCGATCTGTCCGTCAGTCAAATGATTCCCTGGCCCGGCAAAGTGGACAAACAGATGGGAATCCGTGGCGCCAAGGTGGAAATGACCCGCGCCGATTCCGCCGAGCAATTGCGCAAGATGTCCCTCGCGATCCGGGAAGCCGCATGGATGGAGTGGATGGCCTACGAGAAGATCAAGGTGTCGGTGGAACAGGAAACCTTGGCCGTGCGTTTGGCCGACGCCGTGCGAAGAACCCAGGCCCAGGGAATGTCCACCGCGTCCGAATCTTGGCTGGCCCAGGCCAAGGGGCACCAGGCCAGGCTGGAAACCGAACGCTTGCGCGCCGAGGCCCGATCGGCCACGGCCATGCGCGAAAGCTGGACGGGGCTCGACAACCCCTTGGTCGCGCTCAAGGCCGAACCTCCCCAGTGGAAGGATTCCCTCCTGATGCTTGCGGCAACCCATCGCCCCGACATCGAATCGATGTCCAAAGAAGCCTTGATACAACAGGCGATGAGCGAAGCCATGAAAGTCAATTTGCGACCCGACATCATGGTGGGAGCGATGGTGATGCGGATGGAAACGGGCATGCCGGGTTGGGGTGTGATGGCCGGGCTCACGTTGCCATTCGTCCCTTGGGCAAGGGGCATGGCAACGGGCGAAGCCGCCGGGGCGCACTCCCGTTCGCGCTCCAGCCAAAGCCGAGCTGCGGCCATGAATCGAATGGCTCAGGCCGAAATTGCGGACCATTCGGCCAAGGCCAAATCGGCTTGGACAACCTTGGTGGAACTCGAAAGCTCCGTGGTGCCCGGACAGGATCGCGCCCTGGCCGATGCCCGGTCGCGTTATGCCCAAGGGCGCGAAATGCTCACGATGATTTTTTCGATGCAAGATATGGTGCGCATGACGGCGATGGAAGCGGTCATGCGGCGAACGGAATATGAACTCGAACGGGCTCGATTGCTCGCCGCGGCGGGACTCGAATCTTGGGAGCAGGTAGGAAAATGACCAAAATATTCATCCTTGGCCTTTTGGTAATTTTCGGATTTGTGGGTTGCCAACCCGCAACCCCGGAACCCAATTCTCCCAACCCCCAAGCGGCTCACAAGGCCTGGCATTGCCCCATGCATCCCCAGATCGTGCGCGACCATGCCGGAAATTGTCCGATCTGCGGCATGAATTTGGTCCCGATGGAATCGGCCGACGCCACGGCCCACCCCGACAGCGCCCCCCGCGCCAACAAGCCCTCAAGCGCGGGTCCCAAGGACAAGATCGTCCACATCGAATCGTCGGTTCTGCAAAAGATTGGCGTTCGCACCGAAATGGTCGACGCGGGAACGTTGGGTCGCGAGATCGTCGCCGATGCCGAAGGGGTGTTGGACGAGGCCTCGGAAACCTCGGTCACGGTCCGCACCATGGGTTATTTGGAAACCGTGTCCAACCTCCGTCCCGGCGACCCCGTCAAGACTGGACAGATTTTGGCAACCCTTTACAGCCCCGATCTGACGGCGGCCCAAGGCGATTGGTTGGCTTCCCGCAATGCGGGGGACAGTTTGGGAAGCCGTGCCGCCGCCGAGCGGTTGGGGTCGGCGGGTTTCCCGACCGAAGCTCTGGACAAGTTGGCGCGAAGCGGAAAGGTCCAGCACGCCTTTGCGATCGCGTCGCCTGTGTCCGGCTGGGTACGCGCCCGCTCCGCGACCCGCGGCCAATCGGTCATGGCGGGAAATGAGCTGTTTCGGCTGGTCGAAGGATCCGGGGCCGTGCTGGAAGCGCGCATGACAGTGTCCGACGCCATGGCTTGGCATGTGGGAGATATGGTGGAGCTTGGAGGAGAAGGATTGGGGACGAAG
>CAIKAA010000496.1 GCA_903825275.1 uncultured Fibrobacterota bacterium
CATAAACGATGCCGCCGCCAAACAGGGTCGAATGACCAAGGAAACATTCCTCGGACGGACCATGACGGAGGTTCTGCCAGGCTTGGAAGAGACGGAACTTTTCGCGGTTCTGAAGCAGGTTATGGACGGGCGAAGGACCGCCCACATGGAGAATGAATTTCATTACCAGGACGGTTCTTCAGGCTGGTTCGACCTATCCATCCAACCTGTCGATGAAGGGATTTTCATCCTTTCCATCGACATCACCGATCGTAAAAATTCCCAGGCGGCCTTGGTGCGGATCAACCGGGAACTTCAGGCCATCAACCATTGTCACCAGCTCTTGGTCCGGTTTGAAGATGAATCAACCGTTTTGCACGAAATCTGTCGCATCATTTGCGAAGAAGCCGGGTACCGGATGGCTTGGGTGGGTTACGCCCGCCAGGACGAAGGCAAAACCGTGGAACCCGTCGCCTGGGCTGGCCATGAAGACGGCTATTTGGCTTTGGCAAACATCACCTGGAGCGATACCGAGCGAGGCAGGGGGCCTGCGGGTACGGCCATCCGCACGGGCACCAGTGTGTATGCCAGGGGCATGTCGGATGCCTCGGTCAATCCTTGGAGACCCGAGTTTGTGAAACGAGGCTACGGCTCCGGGTTGTGCCTCCCCCTCAAGGATGACAACCAGCAAGTATTGGGGATCCTGACGATTTATGCTGCGGATCCCGATGCCTTCACGGAAATGGAAATCCAATTGCTGGAACGGTTGTCCTGCGATTTGGGCTTTGGGATTCGGGCCGCTCGCGCTCGCCTGGAACGCCAAGAGGCTGAGGCCAAGTTGGCCAAGAGCCAGCAACTTCTGACCGAAACCGAACGAATCGGTCATGTCGGTGGTTGGGAATTCGATCTGAAGTCAAAGCATCAGATATGGACCGATGAAGTCTACCGAATCCACGAGGTGGATTTCGATTATGATCCGAGCCTCCACAATTGGGAAGCCTTCCTAGCGAAAGAATCGCACCCTATTTTGGAGGGCGTCATCCAGCCAGCTATTGCAAAGGGCGAACCCTTCGATGTCGAGATGGAAATCGATACCGCCAAGGGCCATCGGAAGGTGGTCCATGCCATGGGGAACACCGATTTGGCTCGGGGGAAAGTTTTTGGATTTTTCCAAGACATCACCGAGCGCCGAAAGGCCGAACGGGACGCCTTTGAAACCGCCGATCGCCTGGCCCGAATCACCAAAATGTTGCCCGGACTGGTCTACCAATACGAATTGGATCCCGATGGTTCCTCGCATTTTGTGTATCTGAGCGAAGGAATCCATGATTATTTCCCCTCTGATCCTGCCAATTTGGGTGTGGATGCTTCGGTGGCTTTTTCGAATGTTCTTCCCGAGGACCTGGATGCCTTCCTCCAATCCATTCAGGAGTCGGCCAAACATCTGACGCCGTGGGTTCACGAATACCGGATGCGCCTTGGAGATGGCCCCATCCGCACTCTTTGGGGCAATTCCTTGCCGCAACGAACCGAACGAGGCTCGACCATCTGGAGTGGATTCATCACCGATGTTACCGAGCGGAAGCTGGTGGAACAGGAGTTGGAGCGTCATCGCGACCATCTGGAAGATTTGGTCAAAGAGCGGACTGCGGAATTGGAAGCGGCCAACCGGGAACTCGAATCCTTTAGCTACTCGGTCTCGCACGACTTGCGCGCTCCGTTGCGCCACATCGATGGATATGTGGAATTGCTGCGGGAGGATTTGGGCGCGGACCTGCCCCACGAAACCTCCCATTACCTAAGCACCATCTCCTCGGCAGCCCAACGGATGGGGGTATTGATCGACGACCTGCTGGAATTTTCGCGCATGACACGCCAAGGCTCGTGGATGCAAGCGGTCGAGATGAACCAAACCTTTCGAGAGGCATTCGCCTTGGTGAAAGACGACTGTTCGGACCGCAACATCGAGTGGGTGATTGCCGAGCTTCCCAAGGTTGTGGGCGACCCAAATCTGCTCCGACAAGTTTGGGTGAACTTGTTGGAGAACGCCGTCAAATACACCAGAAATTGTCCTCACCCCATCATTCAGGTTGCGGGCTCGGATCAAGGGAATGAATATTTCTTTTCCATCCAAGACAATGGGGTGGGGTTCGACATGAAATATGCCAGCAAACTTTTCGAGGTATTCCAGCGCCTGCACACCCAGATGGAATTCGAGGGGACGGGGATTGGTTTAGCCACCGTGCACCGAATCATCACGCGTCACCACGGCCGAATCTGGGCGGATTCTGCGCCAAACCACGGAGCGACGTTTTTCTTTTCCTTGCCAAAATCGAGGGCGACTCCATGATCGATAAATTCCGACCGATACTTTTTGCCGAAGACAATCCTTTTGACGCAGAATTGACGCTGCGTGCCTTGGCCAGCGCCAATATTTCCAATGAGGTGGTCCATGTAGTGGATGGGGTGGGGGCGATGGATTTTCTACGCTGCGAAGGTGCGTTCACAGGGAGGCCTCCCCTTCATCCCGTCCTGGTCCTTCTCGACATCAAGATGCCCCGGATGGATGGATTGGACGTGCTCCGCGCCATTCGCGAAGACTCCAAACTGAAGTTTATCCCGGTGGTCATGCTCACTTCGTCGCGAGAAGATCAGGACCTGTTGAGCACTTACAAACAGGGGACCAACGCCTACGTCGTCAAACCCGTAAAGTTTACCGATTTTTTAGTGGCGATCAAGGAAATCGGGATTTTTTGGGGGCTGGTCAATGAAACCCCGATTCAAGAAGATTAAGAGCTTATCCGTAAATAGGCTTCGATTCCGAGATCGAGCGAAAAGTTGCTGGTCAATGAAGGC
>CAIKAA010000497.1 GCA_903825275.1 uncultured Fibrobacterota bacterium
AACCTGAACTATTGGCCCAAATGGGCATTCCTCTTGACCGGGTTCGCCGCGGTGGCTTGGTACGTGATCCGAGTTCTTCCCAAACCATCCCGAGCCCAGCATCCTTGCCAACAAGCTGCAACGCCTTTTCGCATTGGATTCTTGATCTACCTCGCCTCGTTTCTCGGATCGATTTTTTCCTTCCGAAAGGCCCGCGCACTCTTCCAAGGATCAAGATTCATCTATGGAATTTTGTTTCTCGCCCTGAGTGTCGTGTCATTTTTTGTCTTTGTAGGTAGCAACGTAAAACCGTCTTATGCCGAAAATCCAGGTAGTTTCTTGGCAAGATCCCAAAGAACCCAAGCCTTGGTTTCCAATACCCCGGTCGGCACGGCGAAGGGAATATTCCCGGGTCGTGTCTCGTGGGCCTACAACCCGAACGCCGCCAAGTGGACCGGAGCCGGCACCTACAATGCCGCGCAGTACAATCCTCAGGCGGAATACGACAAAACCTTCACTGCAGCTCTTCAATCCCTGTCCGGGGGGCTGAACGATTCGGATTCCTGGAACAAGATCTTCCATTGGTTCAACGACAACCACGGTCGCCCCGGAACCGGTTATGTGGCTGGCGACAAGATCACCATCAAGATCAACCAAAACAACACCGGTGATTACGGCAACAACGACCCCGGCAACAATATGAACACCAACCCCCAGTCGGCATTCACGGTCATTCGCAGCCTAGTCAAGGCTGGCGTTCCCCAAGCGGACATCACCATCAGCGACCCCAGCCGCGCGATCACCAACAACATCTACAACCCGATCAAGGCCGCTTACCCGAACGTGATCGTCGAGGACTATTTGGGCCAGAATGGCCGTGCCAAGGCTTCGTTCAAGACGGGTGCCTTCCTGGACAATCCAGACAATCTTCCCAACGGCCAGGCATTGAGCTTCTACAATGCTCGCTACCTCATCAACCAAGCCTTGCTAAAGGGCCACGATCGCGTGGGCGTTACGCTGTGCGCGAAAAACTATTTCGGCACCATTGGGATCGATCCGATGTGGTGGAAAAAAGGCTACCATCCGGACACGGTCTCGCTGCGCGGCTTCATGACCCTTCCAAATTTCGGCGGCAAAACCGTGCTTTGGATGATGGACGCGATGTACCCTGCCGCCGATTTGCAAGGTGCCCCGGAAGCCGGTTGGGCCGAGGCTCCCTTCAACGGCAAGCCTGCCTCGAGCTTTTTCCTCTCCTTGGACGGAATCGCCGTGGATGCCGTGGCGTTTGACTTCTTCTACCAACACCACGCAGCGGCTCTTGACCAACCCGGTTGGGGTGGTCTGGACCACACATTGGCCTACATGCTCAATTCCGCCAAGGGCGGCTTCGGAGTGTACGAACATTGGAACAACAATGTCGATCGCCAGTATTCCCGCAATTTGAATCCCGCCACCGGCAAGGGGATCGAGTTGGTGAAGGCCGACCCGACAACCGCCTCGATCGAAAGCCCCAAGACCTCGGTGCGCAAGGTCTCGACCGGATCCTTCGACGCTTTGGGCCGCCGGATGCCTGCGGGACTCAAGCCGAATCTTGTCAGCGGAGTGAAAACTTTCGCGAAGTAACCTCCGGGTTAGATCCCAAAGGTTTTGTTTGGTCGATTTGGCCTCCCTCGCCGTAGCGAGGGAGGTTTTTTTATTCCCTCACCTATCGCTCAAGGGAAATCCGACCCATCGACAACATGAACTTGGCTGTCGCCACGCCACTGCCACAATCTCCAATGTGCTCCAGGTCATAATTCCCGTTTTGGGAGGGCATCCACGACCAACCATTCACGCGTCTCTCGTCTTCGTCAGCTTCCGAGACGGCGCTTTAGCTCTGACAGATTTTAACAAAGCAATCGAATTCAGAAATCTCTAGGAACTGGCGAGAACCGACAGGGTAAACTGGCAGGACACCTTTGGTGCCAAGGGAGAACGGTTCAACCAGTTCATCAAGTTTATTTGGCGGAAAATTTGGACGCCAAAACCTTGAGCTTCTGCCCTCTGCCCTACAAGTGGGGCTCAAGCTTCCCCAAGAAACATCTGGGCTCAATGCCAAAGGTGGTCTATCCCAAAAGTTAGGCATGGTGGACCGCGAAATCGGCCACCAAACGCCCCAATGGCCAGTCGCTAATTCTTGGGGACGAACTCCGGATAGGCAGTTTGGCCTGGCTCGCGAATCCAGACTTTGCAACTGTCGCCAACTTCCGAAAGGTTCCAGGATAGGCCTCCGGTCCCCGGCTTCAACAACGCCGACTTCTCGTTCTTGTCGACCCACGACCACTGGGACCAGGACACTTTCTGGTAGGGGTTCTGGTTCAAGTAGTCCACGAAGTGGCGTGACTTTTGCCAATCAATGTGGCCACTGCCCGAGGCCTCGGTCACGCCCCACTCCGTGGAGAAGACCGGCACCTTGTCCAACACGCCGATCAAATCGTCGGCCATCAAGTGGGTTCCCGCATAGCCGTGGTAGGTGTACATGATGTTCTTGATCGAATCCCCGTGGTTGTCGACCGTCAAAGGGTCGGCGGCGGCATAGGTGGTGCGCCGCGACCACTCGGGTGTACCCACGATGATCACCGTGTTGGAGTCGTTCTTGCGGATGATGGGGATGATCGTCTTGGCGTAGCTCTTGATCTCGGACCAATCGACCGATTTTGGTTCGTTGCAAATTTCGTAGAGGACATGGGGATCGCCCGCGAAGAAATCGGAGGTCTTGTCCCAGAATTTCGAGGCCGATTCGAGGTATTTGTTGGGGTCGTCCTCCATGTGCCAGTCGATGATGGCATAGATTCCCGCCGAACGGATCCATGAGGCGATCAGTCGCATTTGGGCATCCCAGCTTGCACCGCCCTTGACGTATTCAAAGGCCGGCACCGGAATTCTCACGACGGTGGCACCCATGTTCTTCGCCATGAAATCAACAGCCGAACTCTTCAGGTTTTCTTCATGCCAATTGATCCAAAACAACGACACGCCGCGCAGCTGCATCGGCACGCCCTTGGCATCGGAAAGCTGTCGTCCAATGACCTGGAGCTTGCCATGCTGGGCCACCAACCCTCCCGCCACAGGTGTGGTGTCGGAATGGAAGAGTCCTCCACAACCAGTCAGCAGACCCATCCAAATCAAACTTGTGAAACGCTTCACCGTTTATCCTTCCAAATACGCCATAAAATCCAGCCGATGAACGCCAAGGCCACATCCAGCACCCAAAACGGCGCAGAAATGATCCAAGCCGCGTTGATGAATCCTTTGGAAAGTCCGTCAAGCATTTAACCTAACCCCCACAGTAGGAACGGGCGCATCCCATCCCGCCCAGCAACGTGTCTTGGGTTTTGGGATCAAGTTACCGCACCAAAATAGGTGCGCCTCCTTGATCCCAAAACCTAATCCACTTCGCCGTTTGGGCGGTCTGCATCCCTACCTACTGTGGGGGTTAGGTCATGGGATGTAACCGGTTCCCCTCATTCAGTCAACCCGTTCGGGCGATCAGGAGAATTCCTCTCCCTTTGGTTCCGCGATTTCGGGGGCGTTTTCCAGGGCCTTCTCGATGGCCTGGAAAAATCGTTGGGCCTGGATCGGTTTGGCGACGGTGGTCTCGGGATCGTTTGCCCCAACGTCATCAGCGAGCCCCACCATGGGAAACACTCCGGCGCACCGCTTGGCCAATGGAAACCATAGGTCGTCATCCAGATCGACCACCACCAGTTGGCATTGAGCGGAATCGATTGGGGCGATCGCTTCTTGGCTTGTGCGAGCCTCCATGGCCACCAGACCCGCGCGTTCGATCATTCCCACCACCAAGCCCTTCAGAACCACACCACCCACCGCCACGACCACCCTGGCCTTGGGGATGGCCAGATTTTCGACGGCTCGCGCGATCACCCCGGGCCCGCAAGGCAGCGCAACAATTTCTGTCCGAAACGCCATCAGATGGAGACGGATGTCCCGAACATCCTCGGGATTGGACAAGACCAAAAGGTTTGCCGTCAAGGGAAGCGACGCCAACTCGTGGTGCTCCAAAAGCGCCTTGGAATCCAAGATGATCAAGTGGCTGGAGCCCCAAGCGCGTCGGGGATTTCCCGGAGCGACAATTTCTGCCGTCAAATTCATTTGCGACAAGATCCGCTCCATCATGGCCACCAGCTTGGGTTCGCCCAATAGCAGACGAATTCCCAAAGCCCGCTTGGAGGACAAGGGGCCGACCAAGGGTTTCGGATCGACCACTTCGAATGCCAACGTGAAGTGGAACCGACTCCCCTCGCCCAAGACGCTTTCTACCTGGATCTCCCCACCCATTGCATTCACCAACCGGCTGGCGATGGTGAGGCCCAGACCGGTACCGCCAAATTGAATCGCAGTTTGGGAGGTCGCTTGTTCGAAGGGTTCGAAGATCGCGTGCAAGCGATCCGGTGGAATGCCCACTCCCGTATCGACCACCTCGAAAGAAACCTGCACTTCACAGCTCGACATCTCCAACAAGAGAACCCGAAACCGGACGCCTCCTTGTTCCGTGAATTTGATGGCGTTTCCGACTAGGTTGTTGACGACCTGGCGCAGACGCGCATGGTCGAGGCGAATGATTCGCGGCAAACGGGGATCGATGTCGATCTCGAGGAAGATCGATTTTTTTTCGGCTACAGGGATCAGCACCTTCACAGGTTCGACCACCGCCGACTCCAAATCGACATCATCGGGAATCAGTTCGATCGCGCCCTTTTCCAACCTTGCGAATTCCAAAACCCCGTTGATGGTCTCCAAGAGCCCCAAGGCGGCGCCGCGCGACAACTCCAGAGCCTCGAGGTTTTCCGGATCCCGCTCGGTCTTCAAGACAAATTCCGTCAGGCCGATCACCCCATTGAGTGGGGTGCGCAATTCATGGGTCATGGATGCCAAAAAGTTGACTCTAGCCCGATTGGCTGCCTGAGCCTCGTCGAGTGCGGCCTCAAGTTGTGCTTGGGAGCGACGCATCGCCGACACCATTTCATCGATGCGCAGGGAAAGATTGCCGATCTCGTCGGAACGAGGATCGCGCACGACGGGTGCGTTGATTCCCTCTTCCCGGATTCGATCGACACCTTGGGTCAATCGCCACAACCGCGAAAGCACCAGTCGATCCAAAAGAAACAACGCCAGCGCGATGAAGGTAAGGGAAGCCGCGGTAAAGTGGAAACAGAATACCAGCGAAGCCTCGCGGCCGAGTCGAAATAGCGGACGCCCCATTCCCAAGAGAAGTTTGGCGCCCTTGGCCCCCTCTACATGCAAGGGAACGCCAATCACGGCACTGTCTTCGGTTGGAAATTCAACCGTGGAGGACGAGTCTCCTTGGAGGACTTGGCTGATCCAGACATTGCACTGCATATCCTCGGAGATCGACTTCATCATCTTGGCATCGATCCGGTGCGACATCGCCAGCCAACCGCGAAGGGGAGGTTGTCCCGAGGAATTCAGGACCTCGCGAATGGTCACGACATTCAGGACGGAATCCGACCAGACAATTCCTGACCAGGGGAAATTCTTCTTACCCAACCTTTCAGCCAATCGACCTTCCAGGTGGGCCTGTTGCAAGTTCGGGTTGGGAAGCCGCCCCTTCACCACGCGATTGGTGTCCCAGTAGATCAAGAGGTCTTCGCCAAGGATCGTCAGGGTGGAATCGGATAAATTCGACTTGGGGAACGCCTCGTTGGTGCCCGCCAGCCAAGTTGCCGCATCATCCCATTCCGACCAATCTCGAACCCGTTGCATTTCGGTGCCGAAGTGCTTGTCGAGGACTCGCAGGGCTCTTTGGCGAGCGTGGAGGTTTTCCTCCGCCTCAAGCCTGTGAAAACCCGATTGGATGCGATTGATCCCAAAGAAGCACGCGGCGATGGCCAGCACCGCAAGCGACGCACCTGGCAAAGCCAGGGTGCTCAATCGAAGCCCGGTCCTCATTCAAGGTGACGGTGCGATCGCTTCCGATCGTGCCGCCACTTTCCAACGAAGCAATGCGCGCTTTTCCACGGCGGCCCCCATGGCCTTTGATGTCGTGGACAAGGCGACGCGAAATTCCTTCCAATCGCAGGTTGCCCGGGTGCGGTATTCCTCGATCAGCAAGGGAAGCTGGCCCTGGGCCAACAGCGTCGCCCCTTCTCGCAAGCCCTTCACCACGCTTCCCAGCGCGTCATCGGTGCCGGATGGATTGGGGCTGTTGTCAAAGAGTTTTTCGGCATCCTTTACCTGTTGGTAAAAGGCATCGAACAGCTCTTCGTATTTCTCGTTGCTGATTCCCATGACTTCCAGGACATTGAATTTGGCTTTGAGGGAACGATCCCCTCCGCTCGGTTCGCGCATCAATTGCTTCACCTTGGGAATCAGCGCCTCTTCCCGAACGGGTTTGACCACGTAATTCTTGCATCCCAACAACACGACGCGCCGAACCGTGTCCGCATCGGAAAGACTCGTCATGACGATGACGGGGATTTGTTTCCAACTTTCGTTGCGAGCCATGGCCTCCAACAGCTGGTAGCCATCCATTTCAGGCATCATCAGGTCAGTGAGGACCAATTGGATGTCATCGCGTGTGGCGATCTTCTGCACCGCTTGCCGTCCCGATTTCGCCGAAATGGTTTCCAGTCCGTTGGACTGCAAAATCATCTCGACCATTCGTTGGCTGATGGGATTGTCCTCGACGATCAGAATGCACATAGGCACCCCTTCCTAAGAGGGCCATCATACCACGCTCATACGGTCCAGGTCAAACCTTGGCGGTACGAATCGCTTTTTTCTCAAGGGCCACCTGAAATGCCTTTTTTTCTTCCAGGGTGGTTGGATCTAGAGCGGGAACCACGGCCGGCCGGCCATCCTCATCCAAAGCGACATAGACCATCCGTGCGGTGTGGACCAGCTCGGTGGTATTCTGGACCGGATCTTCATGGCTCACCAAGACTTCGACTTCGATGGAAGTCCGCCCCACAAAGACCACCTTGGCCTCCAACTGGAGAAAGCTCCCGACGCGAACGGGTCGATGGAACACCATGGACTCCACGGCCGCCGTCACCACGACTCGACGACCGTGGCGCATCGCCGCAAGTCCTCCCATTTCGTCGACCAACTTCATGATCCATCCCCCATGGACATGTCCCATCGGGTTGGCGTGTTCCGGCAAAGTCAGCACATGGCTCACCACGATGCTTTCCGAGGGTGCCCGAGAACTGGGTGTCATGAGGCGTATTTTTTTCGAGCGATCCGGACGATGGCGCGGTCGGCGCCAAGGTTCCGAAACCCAAGGCCCACCAACAGTTTCCCCAACCAAGAGTCGGACAATTCGTGGATTTCCAGGATTTCGATCCCATTTTCGCCACAGTAGGTGCGAAAGTCCTTCAAGGTGAAGGGATGGAGATTCGGGGTCTCGTACCATTCAAAAGGAAGATCCCGTGTTTTGGGCATCCGGCCTGAGAGCAAAATCTCCAAACGACATTTCCAAACCGCGAAATTCGGGAAGCTGACGATGGCCTCTCGCCCCACGCGCAGGATCTCGCGCAAAACCTCGGGAGGCCGCTCCACGGCCTGAAGGGTTTGGTTCAAGACCACATGGTCCCATGCGCCATCGGGAAGTCGTGATAAGGCTTGTACCGCATCGCCCTGCAAGACAGAAAGACCGCGCGCCAACGTCCCGATCACCGCGCTCAGATCGATGTCGAGGCCTTCGCCGGTGCAGCCCCGGGTGTGAACCAGGTGATCGAGCAGGGCACCCTCGCCGCAACCGATATCCAGGACCCGTGACCCAGGACGGATCATGGAAGCGATGATCGCCTTGTCCTGGCTGGTTTCAATTCCACTTGGCGAAGGAGGCTCCCGCCTTTGAGAAGGACTCAAAGTGCCTTCAGGGGTCGAGAGAAAGGCGGAGAGGACCCGATCGAGCTGGTCGACCTCCAGAAGGAATCCATCATGCCCATGAGGGCTGGACAATTCGCAGAAGCTGACGGATTTTCCCAATTGCACCAACACCTCCGCGACCCGCCAGGATTCCGAGGCCGGGAACAACCAATCGCTGGAAAGTGCTACCACCAGAAATTGGCATTGGCTGCGGGCGAAGGCTTCCTGCAATCGGATCTTGGCCAAGGCTTGCTTGGCGGAAGATCGCGACGACTCGTCTGCCAAATCCGCCATGGTCAGGTAATCGAGTTCGTCGGTTTGGCCGTAACTGCCAGCGAGGTCGAATCCGTCCATCGCCTGGGTGATGAAGAGATAGGCGTTGGCGTCGAAGCGTTGGACAAATTTTGTCCCCTGGTGGTCCAGGTATTTTTCCACCTCGAAGGCCGTGTGGAATCGCTCGGGATCGTCGTTCTCGCGTTGTCGGCGTCCGAACTTGCCAGCCATTCCTTCGGCCGACAAATAGGTGATGTGGGCGATCTTGCGCGCCAAAGACAATCCTTCGGCAGGTCCCACTCCCGGCAGGTATTTGCCTTGGGCCCATTCTTTGTCGTTCAAAATCGCGTTGCGTCCCAGAATGTCGAAGGCCAAGGCTTGGGCCGACAGGCTGGGTGCGGCGGCGACGCAAACACAACGCTCCACTCGGCAGGGATGACGCAAGCTCCATTCCAAGGCTTGCATGCCACCCATGGAACCGCCGATCACGGCAAACAAGGAAACCACCCCCAACTGATCGAGCAAAAGCCTTTGGACCTCGACCATGTCGCCAATCGTCACGTCGGGGAAATCGTACCCCCAAGCAACGCCGGTCGATGGATTGAGGGAAATCGGCCCTGTGGTTCCCGAGCACCCCCCCAACATCGAGGCGCAGACCACAAACCAACGGTTGGTGTCGACCGTTTTGCCGGGGCCGACCATATCGTCCCACCAGCCTTTGGAACCCCGATTCTCAAAACTTCCGTGAAACCCCGCCACGTGGGCGTTGGCGGTCAAAGGTGTGGTGATCAGGATGGCATTGCGACCATCCAAAGCAAGAGTCCCATAGGTTTCGTAGCAAACCTCCACTTCTGGCAGGAACTCACCACTTTCGGTTTTGAATCCCTCCGAAGGCAAGGACAATTTTGACACCCTCGTCTCTACCACGCCCACCGAGCGAGAGATGTCATAGGTGGAAGTCCCCTTCACCCAGGTGGCATCGGCAATGTCCAACTACCCCTCCAAAGCCTGGTAGGTTCGCAACATCCAGACCGGCTTGAACCCTTGAAAAGATCCGGGATGATTCCAAAATACGGCAACGACTTCGGTCACCACGCCGGGCACAACATTTATATAGAGGCGATCCGCATAGATTCTCGACAGGTGCAGCCCTCTTCCCCGAGAATCCAGCAATCCTTCCCCGCGAATGTGGCGTTCCAGTAGTTTCATCGTGTCGGCGGGAAGCAAGGAACCCGAGGGATCGCGCACGGAAAAGACGTGCTTGATGGTGTCCCGGCCCCAACTCATGGTTGCAGTGCCTACTGGTGAATGATGGATGGCGTTGGATAGCAGTTCATCCAAGACCAATCGCAATCTCCGGCTGGACCCGAGAATTCCACCCAACCCGGACTGGACGCGGCGACACAATGCCGACACCTGATCCAGCTCGGCGGCACATTCCGTTCCTAAGGCCTGGGAACCCACTCCCAGGAATTTCTCCAAGCCTGGCTCCCAACCATTTTGGTACAAGCCCCAGGCCAAGGCCAGCTCATCCAAAAGGATGGGCGACGTTTTGGCCGTCACCACCCCGATTCCGGCCATTCGAGCGACGCCCACCAGCTCATCGATGCTTCGGGAGGTCCAAACCACCACGGGAATTTCCTTGGCTTGCATTTCTGCCAAGGCGTCCAGTCCATCGAAATCCCGCGAGATGGCCACCTCTCCGATCACCATCGCCACCGGATGTTCCGCCGAATAGGCCCACATTTCTTCAATCGTGCGACAAGCCACTACTTTCGCATTCAATCGGTTGGCCAATAGGGTACCAGGACGCGGATCGGGATCGAGAAGGAGGATGGTGGACTGATTCATTCAGACGGAAGGCCTTACAGGTAGATCCGATGGGCAAGCCAAGAAAGGAGCGAGGATCCGAGAAGGTACTTGAAGACCTCGACCCCAGCCAAAGAGAGCAAAATCACCGAGAGCTCCAATACCAAAACCAAAATCATCGTCGAGAGTCCCGCCGCGATCACGCCGGAAACCATGGGGCGGATCTCCCCGCGAGCGGAAAGAAATCGCCTCAGCTTGCTTCGGTTAGGAACGTACGGAACGGCGAACCCGCCAAGCTTTGTCGCCAAGTTTGATCGGCTTTGAGGTGGCTCCCACGATCATGATCGTTGCACTCGTGCGGGTGGTTCGAACCACAAGTCCGTAGCCGCGCATCGCCCCCAAGCCGCGTTCCGTTATTTCGTCCATGAACTCGTAGATGTCGCCCTGGTGGATTCCTTGGGATTCACCGCGATCAATGATGACCGCGGATCCGATCATTTGGGTCCGTCCCACTCGATTGTTCACAATCACCGCGGCAGGAACAGGATCGTTCACCGCCTCGAAGGCGGTGATCAGATCGGCGGTGGGCATCACCAAGGGCCGGATTTTCGCCGTGAATCCAATGACTCCATAAACCGAAACCAAACGGCAAAGAGCCGTTCTTTTATGGACCTCGATCACTTCTGCCAGTCCGCGAATTTCTTCCAAACGACCTTTAGTCGAGGGGACAACCATGGTCGCGACCTTGTCATTGTGCTCGATGAGGACCATTCGGTCGCCCAGTTTTACCCCATTGTCCGAACCGAATTTTGCTCCGATCACCCCCCCTGGCAACAACTGGTGGAGACCGTATTCCTCGTCGAAAACCAATTCCGACTGCAAACTCGGAAGCGGTTCGTCTACGGGATAGAGAACGGGGGCATTGATCACTTTTTCCAGGTTCAAGACGCTTTGCGAGGGCGGAATCACCAAGTCCAAGGCCGCTTCGGTGGTATCGATCACCGCGTATTTGTTGTTGTCTGGATTGGTTGGGAACCCAGCCAATGGATCTTGGATCCCTGGTGCCGAAGGCTGGACGGCGTCCATCTCGCGAAGCCCGCTTTGACCCTTGCCCGAGTCGACGTGAACTGCCGCAGGAGTAGTCGAAGCCTTCGAGCCATCCACCAAAACCGAATCGCCCGGATAGATCCAGTGGGCGTTCTTGATCTGTGGATTCTTCTGCCAAACGGAAGGCCAGAGGAAGGGATTTCCCAAATACTTGCCCGTGATGTCCCACAGGGTATCGCCTTTGACCACCACATGGGTGGTGCCCGCAGCCAATACCCCGGCGACAGCGGCCAACAGCATTCGCCAGATCCTGGAGCGATTCATGAGACCTCCCTACGCCATCTAGGCATCACAACTCGTTGACCTATAGAGACTTGCATTTATCTCAAGTTTACGATAATCCCCCCCACATCGCCAATGCGAATGGTGACGGATCCCGTCAAAGATGGTTGTTTGTGGATCATCCATCGAGTTTATCCTTCAATCTTTGCACAAACAACAGGGCTTCCAATGGAGTCATCCGCACCGGATCCGCTTCCCGGACCATTTGAGCCATGACCTCTTGGGCTGGGTCGCCCGCAAATAAGGAAAGCTGCATTTTGGGCACAGCGGGAGGAGGCGACTTCTTGCGCCCGATCTGCAATTCCTGGGCTTCGAGTTGCAATAAAATGGCTTTGGCCCGATCCAAAACCCCTTCTGGCACGCCAGCCATGCGGGCGACGTGCAATCCGTACGATCCGTCGCAAGCCCCCGGGACCACTCGATGGAGAAAGACAATTCGTCCCTCGTGCTCGCGAACCAGAACCTGAAGGTTTTCCAGCCGCGGCAAGCGGTCCGACAACACGGTCAACTCGTGGTAGTGAGTCGCGAACAGGGTCTTGGCGGCAATGGAGGGGTTTTCGTGCAGGCTTTCGGCGATCGCCCAAGCCAGCGACAGCCCATCGAAGGTGCTGGTTCCGCGACCCACTTCGTCCAACAACACGAGGCTTCGCGGGGTCGCGTTGTGCAAAATATTGGCGGTCTCAATCATTTCGACCAAAAAGGTCGACTGTCCGCGCGACAGCCGATCGGCGGCCCCGACCCGCGTGAAGACCCGGTCCACCAGCGGGATTTTGGCGTGGTCGGCGGCCACCGGGCATCCCGCATGGGCCATCACCACGGCCAGTCCGGTCATGCGCAGGTAGGTGGACTTTCCACCCATATTCGGCCCGGTCACCAACTGGATTTGGGGCCCTTCGCCATCTAGCAATACATCGTTGGACACAAACGGGACATCGGGATGGAGCCCTTCCAACACGGGATGTCGCAAGCCGCGCAAATCCAATCGCGAGCCTTCATGGAAATCGGGGCGCACCCACCGGAATTCCTCTGCGCGTTGGGCAAAACTCGCCAGGGCATCGCAGGAAGCGATGTCGGTGGCCACCTTTTGGATGCGCTGGAGATGAATGGCCAACCCATCGCGCAACTCGCAAAACAGCTCGTATTCCCGTTCCTTGATCTTCTCGTCGGCCCCCAAAACCTGTTCTTCCCAACGCTTCATGTCGGGGGTCGTGTAGCGCTCGGCTCCCGTCAGCGTTTGGATGCGCTGGTAGTCCGACGGGATCTTGTCGCCATGGGTCTTGGTGATCTCGATGTAGTACCCAAACACCCGGTTGTAGCCCACCTTGAGGGTGGAGATCCCGGTCCGGTCCCGCTCGGTCTGCTGCAAGGCGGCCAGGGCCTCGCGACCTTCGCGAGCTCCGGCTTCGAATTCGACAATGCGGGCGTCTGCGCCAGGCTGGATCAGACCTCCGTCCCGCACCGAAAGCGGCGGACTCTCGACCAACAAGGCTTCGATCGGGGCGGCCAACTGGGCCAGCCCTTGGGTGGAAGCCGCCAAATGGCCGAGAAGCCCATCTTCGGTGGATGCCAGAATTTGTCCTGCCAGTTCGGCGGCCGCCAAGCCTTTGGCCGCTCCCACCAGATCGCGCGCATTCACGCGCAAGGTCGCGATCTTGCCCGAAAGCCGTTCCAGATCGGGGATGGACGCCAGAACCCGCGCCAGCTCTTCTAGCCGTGGACGATTTGCCCTCAGGACCTCGACCGCCTGCTGGCGAGCGCCAATTCGCGGCAGATCCAACAGCGGCTGGGCCAGCCAGCGCCGCAGTTGGCGCGACCCCATCGCGGTGCGGCAGCGATCCAGCAAACCGGCCAGGCTCGCGGCTTTGTCCTCGTCGTGCAAGGGGCGCAAAATTTCCAAGTTGCGCAGCGTGGATCCGTCCATCGACAGATGGGCATCTCGCCCGCGCGGCCACAAGCCCCGCACGTGGGTCATCAGACGGCGACCTTCGTCCGAGCCGTAGCGCAAGGCGGCGGCGGCGGCGCGCAAGGCGAACTCGTCTTCCCCCCAACCGTAACCTTCCAAGGTCACGGTCCCGAAGTGTTCGTTCAACGACCTCAGCGCGGCGGGAAGCCCCGGGAAAAATCCCGCGGACATCGACCAAGTCCCCTCCAAGTCCTGCAACTCGCGCGGCGCGGTGGAAAGCGATTCTGGCCAAACCACTTCCACGGGCCCCAGGGTTTCCAGCTCGGCCAGCACCATGTCGCGTGGACCTTGCAGCGCCTCGAACCGGCCGGTGGTCAGGTCCAAGGCCGCCAGTCCCCAATCCCCGGACTTGTCGCCGGGAAGCAACGCGACCAACAGGTTGTCCGACCGTTCGTCCAAGCAGGCGTCCGAAAGGGTGGTGCCGCGACTGACAATTTCCGTCACATCGCGTTTCACGATTCCCTTGGCCAAGGCGGGATCTTCGGTCTGCTCGCAGACCGCCACCTTTCGACCAGCGGTCACCAAGCGCGGCAGATACCGCTCCAATTGATGGTAGGGAAACCCCGCCAACGGAACCTTCTCGGCGGCGCCGTTGCCACGTTGGGTCAGGGTGATCCCCAAAATCCGCGAGGTGTCGACGGCGTCCTGACCAAAGGTCTCGTAAAAGTCGCCCATCCGGTACAGCAAAATGGCCTCGCCCACCCGCGCCTTGAGCGCGAGATACTGCTTCATCAGCGGCGTTTCTTCACCCGTTTTGGCCATCGACTCCCCTTTAGGACAGATGCTGCAATGTAGCCTTTGGGCGTCCGTCCCTGGCGCTTAAATCAATCCCCGAATCCGATTCCCAGGGCTTTGGCCGACAACACCAGCTCGCCGTCGGAATCAACGCGGCGCATGCGGCCAATCGCACGGGCAATCGGGACATTGACAATTTCTGTCCCACGCAAGCTCACCATTTGCCCGTAGGCCCCGGCACGGACCAGTCGGACCGCGGCTTCGCCGTAGCGGGTGCACAAGAGGCGATCGGATACCGTTGGGGCTCCTCCGCGTTGCAAGTGGCCCAGCACGACGGTCCGCGTGTCCTTTCCGGTGCGCTTGGCAACTTCTCGTGCCACGACTTCGCCGATCCCTCCCAAACGAATTTCTCGGCCTTCCTCAAAGGCGTGTGTCGATTGTTCCCCACCGCGAGGCATCGCCCCTTCGGCGGCCACAATCAGGGTGAATTTCTTTCCGCGTCGTTCCCGATCCATCACCCTTCCACAAACCGAATCCCACGCGAAGGGGATTTCAGGAATCAGGATCACATCCCCGCCACCAGCGATTCCCGAATGCAAGGCAATCCAACCGGCGTGCCGCCCCATCACCTCCAGCACAATCACCCGTCCGTGGCTTTCGGCGGTGGTGTGCAGTCGGTCCAAGGCGTCGGTGGCGCAATCCACCGCCGTGTCAAACCCAAAGGTCTGGTCGGTGGCTTCCAGATCGTTGTCGATGGTTTTGGGGACTCCCACAATGTTCACCCCAAACTGCGACAATTGCTGGGCGATGGTCAGCGACCCGTCGCCCCCCACGGCGATCAACGCCCGCAATCCCAAGGCGTGGTAATTTGCTGCAGCCATCTCCAGCAATTCGCGATCGACCTGGCGCACCTCGCCATAACCGGTTTTGGCGGCAAAGGGTCCGGAATTGGCGGCCCCCAAAATGGTTCCCCCGCGCACCAACATGCCGTCCATGCGGTTGTAATCCAGCTCGATGGTTTGGCAGGGTGAGAGCAGTCCTTCGTACCCGCCTTTGAACCCGATCGTCTCAAAACCCGAATACTGTCCGGCTTTGACCACGGCGCGAATCACCGCATTCAGCCCTGGACAGTCTCCACCCGAAGTAAGAATCCCGATTCTTTCTGTCATAAAAGCCATTTCTGTCGAGTGAGGGGGCTACACATGAGGCCCAAGTGTATGTCCCTTTGCCGTCCATGCGCAAGCCTTTCACACTCCTACTGCTCGTCACCCTACTTTCTGGGTGTGGAACCGCTCGACTCCTTTTCCTCCCCTTCCTTGGGCCTTCCGGCTCGGATACCACCTCGGCCCAGATCGCCACCCCCTCGTTTCTACTGGAAGGTCGCGCTGCCCGTCACCAAGACAGCCTAATGGACCGGCTCAAATTCCTGGAAGCACGTCCTTCCCCCAGCGAGTTGAAACTGCTGACCCTCGCTTTTCGCAACGGTCCCGACTCCAGTGTCCAAGTCGTCGCCACTTACCAGGACGACCGTCGCCTGAGCAGTCATGGACTTACACCCGGACAGGCACGGACGCGGGAAGGAGAGCGTATCGCGTCCCTGCGCCCTTTGTGGATCTACGTTCGACAAGCCAAGCTGACCCACCCGGTGGTCATCCGTTCGGTGTTCAAAAGCCGCGACTACCTCTTCCAAAACGCCCCAATGGTCGAGGACACCGCCGAGATTCTCTTGCCAGACACGGTCGCCAAACCCCGGAAATAACCGCATTCTTTGGGGAAAGTTGCCCGACCACGCCAAGGAACGCTATCTTGGAACCATCGGCGGGTAAGACAGCCGTAGCCAAGGAGGGCATGTCCTTCCGACGCGCAATGGGGGCGCCCAGGTTTCGACAGAGTTGGAAATGTCTTGCTGGCATGCAGAGGGCTCAGGTGGCCTCTTAAAAAACCTGAAAACCAATATCAGGCGAAGAGTCTTACTCTTACGCTCTTGCCGCGTAACTAACCCTTACAAAGCAGCGACAAACGGGATATGTCTCCGGTTCCGGGCGTCGATAATCAGGGGGCTGGGTCAAGCGCATGTCTAGGGCGCCTGATCAAGATTCACTAGGCTGGTCTCTCGCGGAGCCCGTCGACAGGCGCCGCAAGGGACAAGATCAAATAGCCGACTAAGCGTGTAGAAGGTAAGGCAAGACTTTCTTTGGACGCGGGTTCGATTCCCGCCGCTTCCACTTTTTCTCCGGCTGCGCGGGCGCATTCTCGTTTCCCTCACCGCTCGGCGTCCCGAACACGGACGCCTTCGGGTTCGGGAAACTTCGACTGCATCCCGCTCGCTCGGAGAAAAGTCGGTTCATTGATGACGAGATTTGTCCACCGGGTCGGTCACCTCCTTCGGAGAGTGACCGAACCAATTCCCATCAGGAACGCTTTGGCGGGACGGATGGCGGGATTGGCCCAGCTTCCTTGCGGAAGGCTGGGCCAATCTGTTTCTTGGGGCGGGGGGCGATAGGAAAAAGGCGAAAGGGGGGGGGCGGGGCTACGGGAAGAAGAGGTACGAGGAACTGCGGAAAACCGAGGGCCGATCGGCCCGCAGATCCGAAATCGCCCAGTGCTTGGAAATATCGACCAGTTTTTGACAAACAGG
>CAIKAA010000498.1 GCA_903825275.1 uncultured Fibrobacterota bacterium
GCCTGATCCTTGATCGGGAAGGTGGCGTAAAACAACGCCCGGTCCTTGAAATGGTGGAACTTGGCCTTCTGCATTTCCACAATGAAATGCTCACCAGTTTTGGACAAGCAGCGAATGTCGAAGAACGCTTTGCGTTCCAGCGACGTCGCCGGCAAATTTTCGGTCGAGCGAAAATCCAGGTCCGCGATGGCGTGCTCGGGCAGGACCAAACAATTCAGGAAATCGATGAGCAAGGACTTGTTCGCCAGAGAGCCGAACAATCGTTTGAAACCAAAATCAGTGTAGGGATTGATGTAACGTGGCATGGCAGAGCTCCTTGGTCCGGATCCGCACCTGGTGCAAATCTAACCACGGGGCACACCGTGCGCGGTCGAACCGTTGTAGGGATCGGTGGCGACCGATCCCTACAACGGCCTACGCCCTCGAAAGCAGGATCTTTTCGACATCCACCGGAGTGATCAGTCCGTCCTCGCCCTGGCGCGCATGGCGCTCTTCGAAGCGCGACCGGATTTTGGTCGCGGCCTCCTTGGCGTCGATTCCGTAAGCCGAAAGACGCGTGGGAACGCCCATCGACTCGAAGAAGGCTTCGGTGCGGTCGATCGCTTGGGAGGCCAACCAGCGGTCTTCCCCGTCCAAAAACCAGACCCGAGATCCGTACTGGGCCAAAACTTCGAGCTTGCGGTTGAACTGATGGCGCCAAACTCCTGGCATCACCACCGCCAGCGTCCGGGCATGGTCCAAGCCATAGAAAGCCGTCAATTCGTGGCCAATCCCGTGGGACGCCCAATCCCCAGGGACTCCCGGTCCGACAAGACCAAACAAGGCCTGGGTGGCGCACCACATCAGGTTGGCGCGCGAATCGTAATCCGAAGGGTGCGACAAGGCCTTGGGGCCGTCTTCGATCAGGGTGGAGAGGATGGACTCGGCAAATCGTTCCTGGAGGGGGGCACCCGAATGCAGGGTCACGTATTGCTCGCAGGTGTGCACGAAGGTATCGATCACGCCATTGCCGGTTTGTCGGGCGTCTAGGGTAAATGTCGTCTCGGGATCGAGGATGGAAAAGACCGGATAGACAAGCTTGGATCCAAAATGGAGTTTTTCCGAGGTGGACTCGCGGCTGATGACCGACGAGCTATTGGCTTCTGAACCCGTAGCAGGTAGGGTAAGAACACTGGCCAAAGGCAAGGCCGATTTCACGACCTTCCCCGTGGACGTCAAAATTTCCCAAGGATCCTTGCCCGCAAAGGGAACGGCTGCGGCGATGAATTTGGTTCCGTCCAAAACCGATCCACCACCCACGGCGAGTAGAAAATCGATCTGTTCGGCCCGCGCCAGTTCCACCGCCTTCATCAAGGTTTCAAAGCGCGGATTGGGCTCGATGCCTCCAAACTCCACAAGGTGGAAGCCTTCCAAGGCCGCAAGAACCTGCTGGTGGACTCCGTTTTTAAAAATCGAACCGCCACCATAGGTGAGCAGAATCCTCGAGCCCTTGGGCACCAAGGCCTTCAGTCGTTGAATGGTCTGACGACCGAAGACCAAGTGGGTCGGATTGTGAAACTCGAAGTTGAGCATGACCTAAGATTAGCGTTTTAACGGGTCCATTTTCACGAACAAAATGCACCAAGCTCGAAAAAAACCGAAAATCCGACTTTACGGTTTCCTCCACGCCTGCTTGTGATCAGGGTAGCAGTTGTTCTTTGAACCCTTGGGGGACCACCGCGGCGAGTGTCCACCCGTTTTCACTCGATAGCTCGGGAAGATGGGATTCGATGGCTTGGGCGACTTGGTCGGGCGTGACGGCCTCGATGGTTTCGAGGATTTCGTCGAGTCCCAAAGGCCGCCCAAACAACAATTGGCATTTTCCCAAGTTCTGCATCCGGGAGCTCGGGCTTTCCAATGCCAGAACCGCCGCTCCGGCGGCAAAGTCTTTGGCAAAGCGCAAGTCGCGTTTGGACAACCCATTTTGACGGATCTTCACGATCTCCCGCGCCACGACATCCACCGCCTTGGCCGCCTGGGCGGCTTCGGTGCCCAACGAAACTCCCAGGGCACCCGCTCCGAGCAAAAGATCGGCGAAGGAATAGACACTGTAGGCAAGTCCGCGTTTTTCCCGGATTTCCTGGTTCAATCGGCTCGCCATGCCGCCTCCCAAGACCAAATTCACCAGTCCCAAGGCATGCCGCTCCTTGGAATGGGCATCTAAAGCCCGGCGGGACAGGATCAGGTTGACTTGGGTCACATCCTTTTCGACCACCAGGCTGGAGACCACTCGCGATCCGGATTTGGGGATCTTTTGGATCTCGGGAGCTCCACAAACTTTGGCCTCCAGTCCACGCATCGCCAAAAAGACCAGCGAATCGTGATCGACATTTCCGGAAGCAGACACCACCACAGGGATTTCGCTGGAAAGAGACCGTTCCCGGTGGTCCACCAGGTCCTGGACGGAAATTGGCGTGACCGACTCGATGGTTCCGGCAATCGGTTCGCCCAAAGGCTGCCTTGCCCAAAGGGCCTGGGCGAACAGGTCCCCTACCAGTTCTTCTGGATCATCGTCGCTGGCCCGGATTTCTTCCAAAACCACTCCGCGTTCCAATTCCAAGTCCTTGCCAGAAAGCTTTGCTCCCGTGACCAGATCGCAAACCAATCCGACGGCCCGATCTTGGTCACGGTCCAGCACCTTGGCGTAAAAACAGGTTTGCTCGCGGCTGGTAAAGGCATTGAGATGGCCGCCGACTTCCTCCAGCTCTCGCGAAATGCGGGCAGAAGTTCTCTGCTTGGTTCCCTTGAACACCATGTGTTCGTACAGATGAGCCAGTCCGGCTTTGCCTTTCGGGTCGTGACGAGACCCCAAACCCAACCAAACACCCACCGAAACCGACCGCTGCCCACTCATCCATTCAGAGATCACCACGACACCGTTGGGCAAGACGGTTCGGCGAACGTTCTCCCCTAGTTCGAGATTTGGCTTTTGAGAATCAATGGAATTTTTCCCCCGTAGGGTCTTGGCTTTTGGCATGTGGTGGACCAAGGTAGGAATTCCCTTTCCCGAGAACCCCGTTGCTTTCCCGCACCCGATCAGGTAGATTGCTTCCCCGCCATGGCCGTAAACCCAGCATTCCAACGACTTCAACTCCTGGTGGGGACCACCGCCCTAGACCTTTTGCGGGCAAGTCGCGTGATCCTCTTTGGGGTGGGGGGAGTGGGAGGCTGGTGCGCCGAAGCCCTGGTTCGCTCCGGAATCGGCCATATCACGATCGTCGACAACGACGAAATCTGCGTCACCAACGTGAACCGGCAAATCCAGGCCACCACCAAAAATGTCGGGAAATCCAAGGTGGACGAGCTTCGGGAACGATTGATCTCCATCCATCCGCGCGTGAAGGTAGAAGCCATTCCCGAGGTGTACGAGTTCGCCCACCGCGACCGCTTCGATCTCCACGGCTTCGACTACGTGATCGACGCCATCGACAGCTACACCCACAAGCTGGAGTTGATCGAACACTCCTGGGAAGTCGGCGCCCGGTTGTTCAGCTCGATGGGAGCCGCTTGTCGCATGGATGTCACCAAAATCCGCACCGCCAGTCTTTGGGACGCCCGAATGGATCCCTTCGCACGCATTTTGCGCAAAGGCTTGCGCAAGCGCGGGTTCCCAGGCGACTTTCAAGTCGTGTATTCGGAAGAAGAACCCCTGGCTCCGGTCGAACGGACCTCGGTGGCCTGTGGAACCCACCAATGTTTTTGCCACCCCAACGACCCCGACCATGTGGATTGGTGTGCCACCAAGCTCGTGATCAACGGGAGCGCCGTCCACGTAACTGCGTCGTTTGGAATGGCTTTGTCAGGACTGGTCCTCCAAGACGTCCGGCAGCGCGCTTCGGATCGACACCAAATCTCGGAGGAGAGCCAAGGGCTTCCGACCCGCGTCCCCTGACCAGCTTCGTGGATAAAGGATCGGTTAGCTTCTGGGAGGTGGGCAGCCTTGGGCTCCAAATGAGCAGTTTTTGAGTTTCAAAACCGATGGAATTCATCTCCGGCATCCGACCGTGCGGACAAATCACAACCGATCCCCCGTCAAGCCTGGGCCCGAATCTAAAATTCCCCGTCTTTTCCCATTGTCGTCCATCCCAATCAGGCCTAAGTTTTTGCAATAGATCATTTTCTCTTCGAAAGGAAAATGATCATCATCCAATTGCCTTTATCGCCAATTTTTGGCGGAACGTTCCCTGTTTTTGCGGCAGGGAAGGGTCCTTTCAACTGCCATGGAGAACGCATTGAGCACCTTGACCCTCGCCAATCCTCATAAGCTACAGGAAGTCTCCTCCCGCCCCGCCCCGGATCCGCGGTTCGATATGAGACAAGTTCTGTCAAATGGGCACCGTTCCCTTCACGCCAACGAAACCTTCAAGGCCGGACAAATTCTCTCTGAATTCGGTGCCGCCGAAAGCCTATCCATCCCCAACTACCTGACGGTCCAGGTCGGCGAAGCCGAACACATCCTGCTTTCGCCCCAGCACTTGGAGTTGATCAACCATAGTTGCGACCCGAATGTCTACTTCGATGTGACCACGGGGGAACTGAAGGCGCTCAAAGACATTGCCAAGGGGGAGGAACTCACGTTCTTCTATCCTTCGACCGAATGGCAGATGAAGCAACCCTTTCGCTGCCATTGCCAATCGGACTCCTGTCTGGAATCCATTCAAGGAGCCGCCTACCTTTCGGAAGAGATCCTTTCGCGATATGAATTGAACCTCCACATCCGCGAGCTTGCCAGACAATCCAACCCCATCTCGCTTTGAATCCGCCCGAAAACCTGAAAAGGGTCTGCGTCCTGCAGCCCGATTATTCAGGTACGGACATCGATTACGCCTCCTGGGATCCTCCCCGGGATTTGTCTCGTTTTCTTCCCGAAGCCCAAGTGGACCATCTGCAATTGCGCAAAGCCACGGTGTATCGCCAATTGCGCGAGGCGTCCTCCGGTGGGTACGACGTGTTCGTGAATCTTTGCGAGGGCTACCTCGATTGGGAAATCCCCTCCATCGACGTCATTTGGTTCTTGGACCGACTGCACCTGCCCCACACCGGCCCACCGGCGCATCTCTATGATCCTTCCAAGGCTCTGATGAAATACGTCGCCCATGTCCAAGGAGTGGCGACTCCGAGATCGATTGAATCCCACACGACCGAACTCCCTGACCTTTCCGGCTTTCAATTTCCTCTGTTCGCCAAGCCACCTCACTCCGGCGACAGTTTGGGGATTGACGCCGAATCCTTGGCGCACAACCCGCAGGCCTTGGCGGAAAAATGTCGATCGCTGGCCCTGGAATTCGGATCGGCACTGATCGAAGAATACATCGATGGCCGGGAATTCACCGTTTTGGTGACAGCCAACCCCGACGACAGAAATTGCCCACTCGTTCTGACACCGCTGGAATTTGTGTTCCCGGCAGGCGAGCGATTCAAAACCTACGACCTCAAGATCACCCAACACCATCCCGAGTGCAACGTCCCGGTCACCGAACCCGAATTGGATTCCAAATTGCGTGAAGCCGCTCGGAAAATCTTCGTCGGGTTTTCGGGGGAAGGTTATGCCCGGGCGGATTTTAGGATGGATGCGTCAGGGAAGCTCTATTTCCTGGAAATCAATTTCGCCTGTTCCATCTTCTACCCCAGCGGGAGCGAAGGATCGGCCGATTACATCCTGCACAACGATCCAATGGGTCACGAAGGATTTTTGCGCCACATCATCCGGGAAGGCAGGCTGCGCCACGCTCGATCACGCAAGACCTGGGTGCGCAAGGGGGACTCTTCGGCTGGATACGGCATTTTCGCGGCTCGCGATCTTTTCGAAGGAGACGTCGTTTTTCCCGGCGAGGAGCAATCCTTCCGGCTAGTCTCTCGTCGCCACCTGGAAAGCACCTGGACTGCCGAAGAAAGAGAAACAGCGCGCCACTACGCGATCCCGTTCAGCTCAGAACTATTCGCCTTCTGGGACCGGGATCCCGAAAACTGGGCCCCGCAGAACCACTCCTGCGACCCCAACACGGCCTACCGAGGTTTGGATGTGGTCGCCTTGCGAGATATCCCGAGCGGACAGGAATTGACCTTGGATTACGCAACTCTTTGCGACGAGTCAATCCCGCCCTTCCCCTGCAACTGCGGTGCTCCAAATTGTCGCAAGGAAGTGCGGGGAACCTCGGGGTTCTCGCTCACCGCGGCGTTGGAAGCCGAGCGAGCCAGATCAGGCCGTTGAGGTAAGTCCGGCGGGGCGCCCCCGCTGCGCCAAAAGCGCAGCGGTCGGGCTGCTTCGGGCTCGCCTATCGGCTCGGCCCGCTTCGCGGGCCAAGGCCCTGCGCATCCCTGGCGCGAAAGGCACCGACGGATGATTCGTCAGGACCTTATCAATCCAGAAGGCAGCGAACCGAATAACCGGTCGCCATCTCGCCGACGTAACTGTTCACGTTGGTCCCACCGGGAAAGAAGTTTCGGCGGAAGGCGAATGTCTCGCTGTATTTGGATGCTGACCAAAAATCTGCGCTGCTCCCACCGCTGTAGAAAGTCCCGGTTCCCTCGCGATAGCCAGCCGGCAGGACTCGGAACCCGGAATCATCCTTGCCGATCGGGGACGTCCAGATCACTTTCGCTTTCAACCGGGTGCCCGCAGTAGCGGAGGGAGCCAACGTCGTGTCGATCAGTTTGGTCCACTCCGGATCACTCGGAACGTGCCAGCCCATCGGGCAAATCCCCTGCACGCCACTGGGACTGCTGGTGCTCGAAGCCACCCCATCCATCACCGCATTCCAAGTGTACAGGCGACCGTAGATCAGGCCGTTGGAAACCAGGTTGTCATAAAACCAACCCGAATCAGCCCCGATGGGCTTGACATTCAAATTCTCCGCCATCCATGTCTGCGGACCGATTTTTACCGTGCGATAAACCTGACCATCGCGGGCATCGTACAGATTCCCGTAGGCGATGGAAGGATTCCAGCCATCATTGGCGGGCTCAAACCGCACAACAATTCCTGTCGTATCCGGATTGACCAACGGAATTCGGGCCACCACCTTCGATTGCCAGGTGAACCGCAACGTGTCCACAATCCCCTGCGACCGGGCGGCCGTTGTTTGTTGTTGCCGTTGTAGGGATCGGGCATGCCCGATCCCTACAATCGGCCCGATCCCTACAACGGTCCCGGCCGCCAAAA
>CAIKAA010000499.1 GCA_903825275.1 uncultured Fibrobacterota bacterium
AGGGACGCCTTGATCGCATTGGGTGTCCAGAAGAATGTGAATCTTGTGGTCGACCCGACCATTTCAGGATCACTCACCATCAATCTTCGCAAGATCGGGTTTCGCGATGCCATCCAGTTGTTGGCGCGTGAAAACAACTTGGTTTTGGAGCCACTACCCGGCGCCTTGAAGATTGCCAAAAAAGTGGTGCCACCGCCACCGCCGCCACCAGAACCCTTGTGCAAGGTCGAGCTCCAAGACGGATTGGTTTCGGTGGATATCCAAGGCGTTCCGCTTCCCACGGTGGTGCGGAAATTGTCGGAAGTGACCGGCGTCAACATCTTGATGGAGTCTGTGCCTTCCACCAATGTCGTGATCTTCTTGCAGAAGATGCCGCTCCAGCAGATTTTGGCCTCGATTGCCGAGTCGCAGTCGCTTGTTCTGCATGAAAAAAATAAGATTTGGATCTTTTCTGCCGCGCCGGTCGTGCGCGGTCCCGATGGCACGGGGGGCTCCTTTCGATTGACTGTGGAAGATTCTCTGGTCAGCTTGGAGGCTCGCCAAGTTCCCTTCCAAGACATTCTGAATTCCATCTCCCAAAGAATGAACGGGAATTTAGTCGTGCTGGGAACTCCCCCCGGATCAGCCACGATCAAGCTCAACAAGGTGACCTGGGAGCAGGTATTCAACTTGTTGTTTTCGGGCACCGAGTATACTTGGTGGAAACGCGACGACGCTTGGTTTGTTGGGCCAAGCAATAGCCCTGGGGTCACCAATTCCGAGTTGATTCCACTCAAGCACATCAAGGCCGAAGACGCTCTGGAGATGGTTCCGGCATCTATTCAGCGGAACGCCCAATTGAAGGTGATGAAAAGCCACAACGGAATCGTAGTGCTGGGCGCTCGCGAAAGCATCGATGGGGTTCGACAATTTTTGGACAAGATCGATTATGCGGTTCCGCAAATTCTGATCGAGGCATTGGTGGTGGATTTGGATGTGGACAAGCTCCGGGATATTGGCGTGAATGCTTCGTTCTCCAAGGCCGGCTTGGGGACAAGTAGTCGTGCTTTGTATCCGGGTTTTGATCAACTGATCCAGGTCGGAGAGTCCAATGGGAGTTCCGTGCAAATTCCCGGACTCCGGGACGTGGTTCGTCTTCCCAGCGATTTTTTCGCCAGGGTGCATGCGCTGGAGCAAGAGAAAATCCTCAAGATTCGTTCGCGTCCCCAGATTGCGACGTTGAATGGATCTGAAGCGACCATCACTGTGGGACAAACCCAGTATTTCCTGCTCAAGACAGAAACGGCGATCCCCCAATCATCAACCACGACGACCCAGACCACCCAGCGTTTTGAAAAAATCGAAGCCAACGTGACTCTTACGGTTACGCCATTCGTGACCGGGGAAAGGGAGATCACCTGCGACATCGTTCCCGATTTTTCCGAGCCAGAAGGGGCATTTGACGCGAACACCCCCCCCACGATCAATCGGCGCATATTGAAATCCAAGGTGCGGCTTCTAGACGGGGAGACCATCGTGTTGGGGGGATTGGTCAAAGAATCGATCAATAGCGTTCATGACCAGGTGCCCTTGCTTGGATCGATCCCAATTCTTGGTGAGCTTTTTAAAAATCGAAACACAACCCATTCCCGCAGTCAGCTCATGATCTTCGTGACACCGCACATCTATTACGGATCGGATTCCAAAGTAGATCCAGAAGCGATTATCAAGAAGAACGAGGAATGATCCGTAAGGTCCTTTCGAAGTGGGTGGAATGGGTGGCCGGTAGGCTTGGGCCCTGGAATCTTTGTGGAATCGAACGGCTGCCTGGAGAAACTCGATACGTTCGTCTCCAAAGAGGCTGGAAGGGCTGGCGGGTAGGAACTTGGAGGACAGAAAATGCCTTCGATTTTTCGATCGAAAGGCGCGAAATCAGCCATGGCTACCACTGCTTGCTGGGTAATGTGCCCATCCTGTTCAAAAATTCGATGTCCGAATTGGAATGGGACGCAATCAATCTGGATTCCCCCTCGTACATCGAGTGCAATCCCTCCTGGGGTTGGCCTTTCTTGTGGCGGGGAGACAAACTTGTCCAGGTTTTAGGCGAAGAACAGCCCTGCACCACCGGGTTGTCGGGAAGTTTATTGCTTGCCATGCTCGCCCCGGGCCATCTTCCAGAGCATTGGATCGCGGTTCGATTTTTGAGAGAGAGTGCGATGGTATGGTTTCTAGACGGTTGCGACCTCCAGAGATTCGTGAATCTTTCAGGAGGCACTTCCGATCCAGTCTTGTTGGAGCAGGAATGGAACCAGCTCTTGAGCCAGGATCTACCTCAACAATTACCGAATCATGTGGGTGTGCCCATCGCGGTCCTGGAAACGACCGATCACGAACGAACGGATCGAATGCTCGCCTCGCAACAAGAGATGCTCTTCGCGCCTCCTTGGCTGCCTCAGTTTGAGTTGGTGCCCGAGCCGATTCGATTTGCCGCAGCGGCTGCACAACTGCACCGGTGTGGGCATGTCATCGAAGACAATCCCTACGGATGGGAAGCTCAGTTGCGGATGGGGCGGCGATCCGCAGCCATGGGATTGATGGCAGGAGCCGCGCTGTTGGGGCTGGCGGGATGTATCGAATTGGGATTTGCAGGGAACCAATTTCGATTGGATCGAAACATTGCCGCAAGTTCGAATCAACTTGCAAAAAATGCAAAGCGTGTCGAATTGGTTCTTACCTGGCAAAAGGCCGAGGAACAAAATAAGCTGCGGATTCGGGAATTCATGAAGCTTGGTGGCCGACTTTCCGGAGCGATGGTGAGTGGCGTGTCTTGTTTGAATGGACCTGTTCGAGTCGTTTCCTGGGAGGGCCAACGCTTTGACGATGGGTTCCGACAAACCTTGGTTGTGAAGACGGTGGGAGATGCCAATCTGGGCCATTGGACAACCTGCCTTTCTGGTGCTTTTGTTGGGCCATCCTTTAGGGTGCAAATGACAGAATCCGGCAGAGATGTGAATCCTGACGAAAAAACCGTCGTGACACTAGGGTCGGGTCTTTTGCCATGACACCGAAGTTGTCTCGACAAATTCTGGCACTATTGGGCTGGGGGTTTGGGATCTTTTTCAGCTCGTGGTTTTTAGTCGTTCGGATACAGAATCGCCTAAATGCAACACGCCATCGCCAGTCGCAATTGGACAGTCTCGATCTTTTGAAAAAACAATTGAAGGAAGTTTTGCCTTCTGAACATGACAAGTGCTTTCATCCATGGGGCTCATTGTCGCAATCGGATATCGATTCCACGGCCCAGGAATTTGGGATCAAGATCGAGAAAAATTTATCGTCTTCCTCTGGCGCCAACGGGATAGATTATTCGCTGGTCGCAACGGCATCGTTTCCCCAAATCGTTGGGTGGATCGGCGACCTGGAACTTCCTCGCCACGATTGTATTGTGGAACGCTGGACATTCTCTCCATTGGATCCATCGGGGGGTGCCATCAAAGCGGCGATCAAGTTGAGTTGCCGAGGTGGATGGAAATGAGATCTCGATTGATTCGATTGTTGATTTTAACCGCCTCGGCAATCTGGCTTTTTGTCGTCTACCGCATCACCGATTTCCATTTCTTTGGAACAAATAACACGATTTCGGTGCAGAATTCGAGCGACAGCATACCCGTGACACCGATCATGTGGAAAAATCTGCACGATGTTTTCCAGTCCAAGGATGCCAAACCGCTGGGAGTTGTCGCGAGACATCGTGTCCTCCCGGCAGTCAAGGAATTCGTCCAGCCAATGGCGCCTATCGGAGATGCGCCGATCTTGAAAGGTGTGTTGGCTGGTGAACCGCCCTTGGTGATTCTGGATTCTTCGGGAAAGTCAGAATTTGTCAAAGCTAAAAGCGCAGCCTTTGGATGGCTTGTGGTTGGGGTCACCGATAGCGGCGTGATGATTTCCAAAGGTGCCACACGCCGACTTCTTAAGCGATGAGGCCAGTATCCAGAATTCGTCGTGGCGTCGCGATGCCAGTTGCTCTGGGAATACTGGTGCTGGTCGGTCTCTTGGTCGGCCTTCTCTTCGAGCAGGTACGGATCAACAATCACCTTGCCTTGAAAAATTATCGGGATGCTCAAAAGAGTTTGCTCGTTGCATCGGGTTTGGCTCATTCCGTCAAGATTATTGCCGGGCTCAATGATTCTAGCCCGATCGCCTACGAGGCGCGAGTGGTGCTTGATTCCCTTGGCACGGCCTATCGACTGAAATTAGAGCCGTGGGGCGCATTGATTCGTTTGACAATCGTTCCGATTGTCATGGGAGACTCTGTCAAGTTGCAGAGCTTCGAAGTGGGATCGTACCTGAGTTCGGACAGTTTGCCAACGATTGGGATTTCTGGTGGTGGCGGTGTTTCCTTGGAGACGGCGGCATCGGTCCTAGGGGCAATCTGGACGCGAAGTGTGGTGAAAAATGCTCAAGGGGGCGCCCCACGTGGAACCACCGTTCGGCCGGATCGGGATCAAGCCATGCGGAGAATGTTTCTACCACTTGGGCTTGAGTCGGAGTGGTTGGCACGTGTTGATGATGCCTTGAAAAGGCAAAAACCGATCGATTCGGGCTTATCCTTTTCAAAAGATTCGGGAGCTGCGAAACGCCTTGGCGGTGTGGTTGCAAGCGTCCAAATATTTTCGGATTCCCTAGCGATTCGCGGATTGGTGGGAGAGAATTTACTCCTGGTTGCTCGTCGAATTTCATTTTCGGGGACCAATCGTTGCAAAAATTGCTTGGTTCAATCCACACAGGATGTTTCGATCGAAGGAAAATTGCACTGGGATGGTCAAATATTGGCCAGGGATAGCATCGTTTGCAATATGGAAGATAGTGTTACGGGAAGTCCCATCGCAATAGTCCAGGGACGAGTTAACATTGAGGGGAATAAGAAAAAACAAGGAATGATGAAACTGAAACACGGCGTATTTACCGGTTGGTGGGGAACCAGCTCGGAGATTGGCTATGCAACCGAACGCATGACCAAGATAGAGATGGGAAAATCTGTTGTCTTATTGGGCGTTTTGTCGTCAGGTGCCTTGATTGTCCCAAAAGGGAAAATTGAAGGTTCGATTCTGGTTTCAGGAGTCGCGCGAATCGATTCGCGAGGTGTGTTGTGGGAAGGGGGACTTGATTCGGTGAAGACTTCGTCTTTTTCACCCAAAGAACGAATCTTGTTCCCATGGCTCCCTGGAATGCCCCCTACCATGATTCGCAAAGTCCTTCGTTGGTGAAGATGGTTTCAAATGTTCGGTCGGGAATGACCATCCTTGAGGTCTTGGTGGCATTGGTCATTTTATCCACAGCGGTTCTGGGACTAACTATGTTTTTATACCCGGCAAAATGGAACCAAAGCGCGATTCATCGAATTTCAAACGACTCTCTTCTAGAAGCCGAGGTTGGGGAAGTGATGCGAAATCGCCCGGAAATCGGCTACCAAAAGGTGAAAAACCTTGGTGTTGGGGAAGAATTGAGAATTGTGGTAGGTCCAGGGGGTGCTGGGAAAAGCCTTCACGGCGAACTGTTGAAGGGTAGCAAGGTGGTTTCGAGGCTGGTGGCGACTTGGCCATGAGACGTTCTTCCTGTGGAGTAACATTAATTGAGCTGCTCGTGGCCTTAGCATTGCTTGGAATCGTTCTTGATCTGGGATTTCTAATTCTCCGGGATGGTCAGAAAATGCTCCAAAAACAACAGGTCCAAGCGGTAGACTTTCAAAGCTCCTTCCTGAGGCAAGCTCAGACCCGGAACAACCGGCTCGATAGCTGCCTTGGTAAGCCATTGGATCAGTGCATGAAGTGAAAAATTGCTTTTGGTGTGATGTAGATAACGGGTTGGGACACGTTTTGCCCCCTTCCACAATCTGGATATTCACTGAATCTCTTTGGAGTGACGCGGAGACACTCCGGAGTGATGCGGAGACACTCTGGAGTGACGCAGAGGTACTCTCGAGTGGTGCGGAGCCACTCCGGAGTGATGCGGAGACACTCTGGAGTGACGCAGAGGTACTCTCGAGTGGTGCGGAGCCACTCTGGAGTGACTCGGAGACACTGTGGAGTGTCGCGGAGATACTCTCGAGTGATACTGAGACGCTCTGGAGTGATGCAGAGACATTCCAGAGCGACACTAGCGACCATACTCTGACCGCGACCAGCGTCTAGAGAGCACGATTTTTCCGTTTGTCGGTCTGAACGTGGAGCGAAGAATGCGGTCAGAAGCTATCCTCCATCGGTCCGTCGGATGGCCTCTCGGCGATCCAAACCGGAGGAGCTTTGTTGTGATTTTCCTACGAAACCTCAGTTTCCCGACTCTTTCGGCTGTTTTGCTGGCCGCTGGGGCGTGTTTTGCTGCCGATCCGACGCCTTATGATTCCATTGCGAACCCTCTGGGACTGCTGCCTCAGACCGATGCGACTGTTCAAGCTAAGGGTGACCTGTTAAATATGAAGCTGTCTCGGATCCGGCTGAACCAGGCGGGGTATCGAACGGTCGATGTCGCGGCGGGGATGGCGAAGTTCTATTACTTGAGTGCATCCGGGACTTCGGCAATCTTTCAAGTTGTCTCGCCCAACGGGATTGCTGTGGGCACCTTAGGCACCATGGCAGCGAAGGTCGGAGGAGGTGTTGTTTCCGGCTCGGTCGTCGCCTATGCATCGAATTCGGCGGAACACAAAGACAACGGCGATGGGGATTTCAAGCCGGGCTACCCCATGACGAGTGCAACGGTTTCAGGCACTTTGTTGGAAGGCATTCTACCGGCGACGTTGCCCACTGGAATCTATCGAATCGCCGTTGGTTCGGACACCTCGGTCAAATTCATCGTCAGCGACAACGTTTATGGGATGGCCCGTGATGCCGCAATGAAGTTCTTTGGTGTGGCCCGCTCGGGCGATTACCAATCGTGGTTCCATCCCCCCTCACACATGTGGGATGGATGGCTTTACGATAGCGCTGCCCGCAATCCCGATGGATCCTACAAGTACAAGGGCGCACTGACCGGGGGGTGGTACGATTGCGGCAATCACCTCAAAGAAGCGAGAACCAATAGCTATCCCCTTGCCACCTTGGGAATGGTAGCTGCGACCATGCCAGATCGCAACCCCGATCATTTTGGTCTGAACCAAGCAAATACCCGTCAAACCGACGGCATTCCCGATATTTTGCGCGAGGCTTGGGTGGGGGCCCAGTTTGTTTTCAAATCGTACCGTCTTGCCCAGGGCAAAACAGCGAACATGTACTTGTCGGTTGGGGATCCGATCAAAAAACTCGATTTCATGTGGTGGGGGCGTCCCGAGAACCAAGACAATGTCCTGAGCGTGAATCGAGGTGGACGTCGCGAAAGAGGGGTGATTAAGAATTGGGGCTCGGCTTCGATGGCGGATTATGCCGCAGGGTTGGCTTTCCTGTCCAAACAGTACCGCCCCTATGATGCGGCATTTGCCGACTCCGCCTTGATGATCGCCAGGGCGATGTACCAGCAGGCCAAAACCAGCAATATGCAGGAAGGCCCCTCGGACTATTTCGGGGAGACGATAAACAACGATGATCTGGCACTGGCTGCGGTGGCCCTTCTATGGGTCACTGGAGAAAAGCCATTTCTGGACGATCTGATCACCACGCCTTTCATGCCCGACGGAGCTGGGGGCACCTGTGGCGCCACCCAGATCGCAGCTTTCCCGGCGGCCTCGTTTGCCGGCGGGTTCATGGGATGCGGTTCGAACAACATGACCCACGGAACTGCCCAATTGGCGTGGGCCAACGTCAACGATCTCGCACTGTATTCTTTTATGAAGCTGATCCTGAAAGATGATGCGACCTCGACAAAATACGGCATCACTCCTGCCGATCGGCTGGCTCTGTATGAGAAATGCCTATCGAACTTGATGTACAACATCTCCGATGCGTCGGTGGGAAGCGCCTCGGTCGCACTGCCAGCGCCCACTGCAGGGCTTGGATGGAAATTCACCAAATACAACTACGATCCCATTTGGTACAGCTCGGCAGTAAGCACTCCCGGTTGGTGGAACAAGTACCAGTTTGGCAACCTCGCTTCGCTGTACCTGTACTACGACGCGACCTCGGCTGTCGAGGGGGTTCCTCTCCCGCATTTCCCCGGTGGGACCGATTGGAAACGCAAGGAGGTTCTTCAGGCCTTGCTTGGTGGACTGAATTACATGCTCGGGACAAATCCTGTCGATCTTTCCTATATCCTTGGCATTGGGTCGAAAAACCCAAACCACCCCCACCATCGTGCCGCAAATCCGGATGGACGCAATGTGCCAGGTGCCTATTACAACTACGCCATCCCCACTGGTGGACTTTATGGGGGTTCGATCACCGGCCCCACGAACACGGAGGTTCTCGTAGACCGGCATGCGGACAACGCCAATCAATTCAAGGTTTCGGAAGCGAACTGCCCCGATGCATCGGCAGCCATGGTCATCCCTTTTGCCGGCCTTGCCCGCTCGGAGGTCCCACGCGCGCCCAATGCAACCGTGAAGGTCCTCTACACCACCGACACCTCGGCGGTGATCCAGGTCGATTTGGACAAGTGGGGGTTTGTCAACCTCAAGTACGGCCTGGATTCGGTCTTGGTCAACCAGACAAATTCCGTCAACGGAAACGACACATCGGTTTCCATCCGCGTGAACATCAACAAGCTCAAGGCCGGAACGCAGTACTTCTTCAACGTCGCCTCGTCGGATTTGTACGGGAATGGTTCCCTGGTGGCCAAGTGGCCCAATGGATCGAGCGACTCGATTCCGTTCACCTTCACCACAAAAGCAACCCCTCAACCTCCTCCAACCTTTGGCAACATCAAAGTTTGCAACGTCACCTCCGATTCGGCGGAAATCCTATGGGTTACGCGGAATGGACAATATCTGTCCGGTGTGTTGTTTGCCGACAGCGCTAGTTGGAAGTCCGCGGCTTACTCGGAAGTCGACAGCGATGTGGTCGGAAACGTCCCGGTCACATTTCACCACGTCAAGCTCCATGGGCTCCGTCCCAAGACGACCTACTACTTCAAGGTGGGGGTTCCCGGATCCTACGACGCCACTGTGGGGTGCTTTCGCACACCCAATGAAGATGTGAAATTCGATGTGCGCGCTTCTGGATACATGTGGAATGGGATGCGCACTCTGACTGTCGCGATCACCAACCAAGACAACAAGCCTTACGATTCCTTGCAACTTCGACTTTATGTGACGGGCACTGCCGCCAACGTCTTTGACCTAGGCTTGCGTTGCGACATTGGGATCAAGTACCGCAGCGATGGCTTCCAGGACTCCGGAGTGGTTGGAGTGATCAATCCGAATTTGCGCAAGTCGCATCCCAAGAAGATCGACTCCACTTGTAGCGACACCCAGATCTGCCAATGGTATTTCGATGTGCCGCTATGGGGAATCGGGATGGAATCGCAGGCGCGGATGCGATTGGACCTGGTCTGGGACAAGCACAAGATAGAGATGAGCCAAGGTCCTAACCCGGTTCCAGTACTGTTCGACGACCTCTTGAACATGGCCCCGACCCACGATGTGTTCGATCCGGCCAATGGCGATTGGTCGATGCGTCCGCATGTGGCGGGGACTGACAACGGTCTTTCGCCGGTCGATTTTGGCGGGGTCAAGTACACCAACGACGCCACGACCAAGGAAATCATGGATCTGGCTCCCCAGACCGTGGAGGTCAACCCGTATATCGCGGTCTACCGGCGCAATGATTTCGTCTACGGCTATTCTCCCTTTGCCGGCGAACAAGCCAAGAAGCGCACCGTCTACGCGATGAACGCCCAATTCAACGCGCCCTTCGATGTCGCCAATGGCTCGACCATCCAGATGGGAACCGCTTCTTCGACCCGCCTCACGGGAACGGCCGATGTCTACGACCAACTCACGCCCGGGGCCAAGGGGTACATCACCTCGATCTGGGTGAATGGCGTCCCCCTTTCCGATGCCGCCCGCAAAGGCGCAGCCTTGCGCCAACCGGATGGCACCTGGAAACTCAACATCCCCTTGCAGCTCACCACGGGGACCAACAAGCTGGACGTGACCCTGTTCGCCAGCTCCGACTCCACCGACACCGCCTCGACCGCCGGGACTTGCACCGACGGCAAAGGCTGCGCCTTCCAAAACAACGAGTGGTACGTCAACTACGCCTCCAACCTCACGCCGTCCTTGCTGACGGTGGTGGATGGATCCGGCAACGTTTTGGGCTTGGTGACGCCCGACAGTTCGAGATTGGTCATCCGCGTCCAGGACGGCAACGCCAACCTGGTGAAGACCGCCGTCGACAACCTGAACGTCTCGGTGACCAATCTCCGCACCGGCCTCGCGGTGGTGCAAGCCCTCTCCGAAACGGGAGCAAGCACCGGCATCTTCCAAACCAACCTGCTATCCTTGGTTTCTGGCGTCGCCACCACGGGCCAATTGCAGATGCTTCCCGGTGACACCTTGCTGGTGAAGTATGTCGATGCCTCGGACGCGACGGATAGCAATTCCGTCAAAATCTGGTCGAAGACGACTTGGCCGTCGCTGGTGTCTGGGGCGGTTGTCGCTGGTTGTGGGGGGACTCAGATCCAGGCCAAACTGGACCGGCCGGTGGGTGCAGGAGGTGTCCTTGGTTCCGAAATCCTCTCCAACGCGGATTTCGAAAATCCCGCGGCCACTTTTTTGGATGAATTTTACCAGTATTCGGGCCCATTGGGTGGGTGGACTGCCCAACATGTGGATGTGGTTGGGTCGTTTGTCCCTGGTCTCGAGCCAGCGGTTGGCAAACAATCGGTCGATTTGAATGACGTCAATCCAGGATCCCTCGGGCAAGCCGTGAACCTGGCGGTCGGCACAACAATTCGACTGTCGTTCCAATACTCCGTCAATCCAGCTCCAGCCGGCGTTTCAACAGCTCCACGGCTTCGGCAAGCGGAGATCATTTGGGATGGGATCGCTTTGGATACGTTGGCTTGGGACATTGTTTCCGAGCCACAACGAACTTGGAAGCGGTATTCGATCAATTTGGTCGCCACGGGCCATGACTCCATCTGCTTCCGTGCTCTGACTTCCGGCAATGCTGGAATCATGCTGGATGACATTTCGATCAAATCGATCGGCGGATCCTTGGGCTCTACGATCACCGATTCCATTGCAAGTGGTTTGGTTGTTCTGACAAACTCCAACGGGGACACCCTCTCCCGTCAATCCATCTCCGCTTCGGATGTGCGGGTCAGCGGCGATGGAACCAACCTTTCTATTGCTTCGACGATTGCGGATCCAAAAATGGTTGCAGGAGGAGTGTTGTCCTTGCAGATCCGTACCCAAAACGGAAGAATGATCACGACAAGCGTCCCCCTGAAGGACTCCATCGGCCCCTGGATCGACTCGGCAAAAATTGTCGAGAATCTTGGCGGAAGCCCTGTCGACACGCTTCTCTTGTGGAACTCCGAGCTGACCAAGCCACTGGGAAAGACTCTTCCCGTTCTTTTGCAGCGCAATGGTTTGGCTTCATCCACAGCCGGGCTGACGGTGGATTCGGCTTGGTTGTCGGATGCCGCCACGGGGCGCTGGACATACGCGATTCGCGGAGGGGTGATTCACGCCCACGACAGCTTGCGGTGGAATCCGACTCTCGTCCAAGATCTTCACGGCAATCCAGCTCTCGATTGCCCGTCGCTGTTGCGCGAGGTCAAGTTGGTTTCGCGGCCAGCACCCTTCTCGCGGGCCTGGTTGAAGGATGCGAACGGCGATGGACTTGCCGATCAGGTGACCCTGATCTTCCGCAAAATGCTGGTCGCCTCCGATCTTCCCAATTCCATCCAAGCGACCTTTGGTTCCGGGAATGTGGTGCGGACCGCCTTGGTAGACATCTCGATGGCGACAGATTCTGTCCTGGTGGTGCCGCTGGCCAATCCCTTCCCGATCACCGAGACCCGCGGGTCGGCGCTCGACGGATCGGGAAGCCTCCTGCTGACCAAATCGGGCGACCAAACGGGCCCCTATGCCTTGATCGACAGTGTCGGGCCAGTCCTCTTGACGGCCAAGCTGCGCTATGGTTCCACAAACACCGATAGCCTGGAACTGGAATTTTCGGAGCCGGTTCGGGCCGGTACAGGCACGGGCTGGTTGGTCAAGTCGCCGGCCTTCGAGTTGGGAACGGTTGGTCTGCCCACTTCGATCTCCTCCACGGTTTGGAAACTTCCCATCGATACCGCGATGGTTTTGCCGGGCGACTCGGTTCGGCCCCTTGCCTTGGGGAAATGGGTGGATGGATCGAAGGACAATCGAGTGGGAATCAATCATCCCTGGGTGGTTGTGGCCGGTGGCGAGCGCGCCCCCGTGGGCGGGTGGTTCCAGGATCTGAATGGAGATGGAGCGGTCGACCAGGCGACTGTGATGTTTGCCAAAACCCCGCGGACTCGGTCGGCCATGAAACTGCTTTGGCCTTCTCGGACAGGTTTTGACACCGTCAAGATCGACAGCGGGAACTGGACCTTGAATCCAGATGGATTGTCGGCCACCATTTCGGTCGGTCCTTTCACCCCAGGAATCACGTCCAGCTCCACCAACTTGCTCGGACGCTGGAGCTCCGACGGCGTGGTCAGTTCCTTCCCCATGACCGACAAGGTGCCGGCGGTGATCCTTTCCGCCACGGTTCGCTATGCCTCTGCCTTGGGCCTTCCCGACACCCTGAAGGTGCGCTGGAGCGAGGCTTTGACCTGGTCTATCGGATCCTCTTTGGTGTTCCGAAAAAATTTGGTCAAGAACGTGTTGGGGGAAGCCGTTCGACAGGCAGATCTTCTTCGCGATCCGGATGGACTCGGTGCATCCCTTTTGATGAACCCGGACTCGAACGCCATGCGACGCGGCGATTCGGCGAAATTGGCTCCCAATGTTGCCGACCTGTTGGGGAACCAGGCGATCGATCCGACCGTGTGGGTGCCGGTGACCTTTGGATTGCGACCGCCTCGATTGGATGCGACTCTGCGCCCTTACTTCAAGTACGACAAAACATGGGAATTCGGCACCGGGCCGTCCTTCCAGACTTGGGTGTGGGATCGGGATCAGGAACGCTGGATGTACCCTGATGGCAGTGTGCCGACAGATGTCGATTCGAGCCACTTTGCCAGCTTGACCCTGACCTTGAACCAAGTCGTGGAAGCCTTCGCCTACATCTACGACAATGGCGGCGCCTATGTCGCCTCGGCAAACTTTAAGGACATCCGCAAGCTGGCTGCCGAGGGCAAGTTGCCCATGGATGCTTCGGGAAGCTACCAAGCGCGCTTCGCTTGGGATGGTCGAGCCAACACGGGCAAGATGGCGGCCAGTGGGGTGTACTACATGCGCTTGCTCATGACCTTCCAAGTCGAGGGCCAAGACAAGCCCTACATCGTCAACCGGGTTTACACCCTTGGCTTCAAGCACTCGGTGAAGTGATGCGACACGGGTGGGGAGCGTTGGCGTTTCTGGTAGCCGTCGCCTTCACGGATGCCAGGGCCGCGATCGACTTGACTTGTGCGACCTGCGACCGCAGGGTGTTGGATTCGCAAAACGTCCACATTGGTTCGGTGCGAATCAACCAAGTGGGATACCGCACGGACGATCCGCACAAGCGCGCCGTCGTGGGAGACCCGAAGTCGACCACTTTTAGCGTGTTGCGTACCAATCATTCGGTGGCATTCACGGGGGCCTTGGCCAGCCAAGGGACGTTTCCCTACAAGGGTCGGATCCTGACCCGGGGCTATTTCAATTCGACCACGGCTCTCTACGATTTCAGAAACACCAACGATACCGATTCGGTCACGGTCACCTCCAAAGAGCCGCTTTGGACGGCTGATTTCGGCGGCCTGTTGGAAGAAGGAACTTTCCGCGTGGCCGTGGGGCCCGACACCTCCCTTCCCTTTGACATCCGCATGACGATCTACAACGACGTGTTCGAAACCTCGCTCAAGTATTTCGGGATCGAACGTTCGGGAGACAATGGCTCGTGGATGCACGGGCCAAGCCACATGAAGGATGGATCCGGTCGACCGGGAGGGAATGCCAAATCCGGGAGCCTTTCCGGGGGATGGTACGACTGCGGGGATTACTTCAAGGTGGGGCAGACCGATGCCTACGCCTTCACGAATCTGATCCTCGCCTACACGCTGTGGCCCCAAAAGGCCGAAGACCGCTATGGCAATTCCTACCTGGACACGATTCCCTTTGGCAATGACGGAGTGCCCGACCTGTTGCGCGAGGCGAAAATCGGGGCAGATTTTGTCGTCAAGCTCTACAAGGCTTCGGTGGAAGACGGCTTGATCGCCAACCACGACATGTACCAGGAGGTGGGCGTTTGGGACAATGACCACTCCCTCTGGGACCAGCCCGAGCGCCAAGACGCGGCCCCGATCGCCAAGGGCGGTGCGCCTCGGCCCGTCGATGCCGGCGCGGGCGCGGCAGTGGCAGCCCAATTCGCGGGATCACTGGCCTTTTTTGCCAAGGCGTGGGTCCCCTTCGATCCGGTCTATGCCGATTCTTGTCTCAAAATCGCCAAGGACATTTATGCCAAGGTGGTGATCCCCAACTGGAACGCACCGGGATTTGCACCGGTCAAATTTTACATCGTCCAAGGTCGCTGGGACGACGATCTCGCATGGGCCGCCACAGGCCTTTGGTACGCGACAGGTGACACGGCTTACAAGTTCGATTTGATGGGAAACACGACCTACGGGAACAATCCCCTGTCGGTGTTCAATTTCGAGACCTTCAAGGCAGGGTTTTTGGCGATGCACACCTCGCATCTGTTCTCGCCGGGCGGCTGGGTGATGGATTATCAAAACACCTTCATCCATCCCATTTGGGCCTTGTGGGATTTGTTCTACAAGACCGATGTCTTGGCCGCCAAGTGGGGAATTCCCCAGGCCGAAGCGATCGACATGCGCAAGCGGATTTTGCGGCTGGTGGGGTCGCGCTACGCCCACGAGACGACGAACAGCCCCGATGGTTCGGTGTATCCTGGCACGAATGTCAACATCCTGCGCCCCTACGATTTGGTTTGGTCCTCGAACACTTGGGGCATGAACCGCTACAACCTGGGAGGATTGCTCCCGATTGTCGCCTACCACGAGATGATCAAGGGGGATAGCGCAACGTCGGCGGCGAACTATTGGAACATTGTGCTGGACAACATGAATTACAACCTGGGGGCCAATCCCTGGGACATCAGTTTCGTGATGGGGGCGGGCTCGAAAAATCTCCAGCATCCCCACAACCGCATCTCCAATCCCGAAGGCTACAACGCCGGCGGCATTCCGTACGCCTACCGTTCCCCCAAAGGGGCCTTGATGGGCGGCGCCATTCCCGGGCAGCTGTTGCGCGACGAATGGGTCAAGTACGACGTCACCGAAACCTGCATCGACTTTTCTTCCCAGATGGTGCTGCCGTCCCAATACCTCGCCCTCGACCTTCCTCCCGACACGACCGGTCCCGTCTTCTCGAACGTGACGGTGGTGTGGGTTTCCGACACCTCGGCAATCGTCTCTTGGCAGACGGATGAATTGTCGCGCGATACCCTTTTCTACGCCGGTTCGGTGGGAGGGGTTCCCATCGGTTACCAGGTGGCTTCTCTCGCGAAGTCAAAATCTGTCACGCTGACGGGTCTTTCCCCAAAGACCACCTACGATTTCCGGTTCGTGGGGATGGACATCTACCGCAATGTGAGTCGCGACAACAACCGGGGACGCGACTACCAGCTCACCACAACGTCTACCGCGCCGCCGTTGCCAAAACTCACCGACGTCAAGGCCTGCAACATCCGGTCGGACCGCGCCACCCTCTATTGGTGGACCGACGTTCCTTCGACATCGTCGGTGGAATACGCCGTGGAAGGAGCCAATTTCGCAACCTCGAAAATACGGGTGGATGGTGACGACGAGGGCATTCCGGGGCGTTTCCACAAAGTCACCCTCAAGGGATTGGCTCCCGGAACCACCTACCGCTACGACGCGATTTCCGGCCCCGCCCGCGAAGACAGTGGCGCCTTGCACTACCGGTTCACCACCACCGCCGATTTTGCCAACTACACGGTTCAGATCAAGGCGACGGATCGCTACAACGCCGGTGCGGGAGCCCATTTCTATCTGGAGGTGGCCAACAACGAATCCAAGCCCTATGTGGGGCTGGAGCTTCGTTTCTACTTCAAGGCCGATGCGGCGACGGCGTCAAAAATTGTCGTCCACTCCAACGACAACATGCTTTATCTCGTCACCGGACTGGCCACGGTGCTTCCACCCCAGGTCACCTTTGGCTCGGCCCAGCCGGTGGCCGGGGTGGACAGCACCTGGTACATCCCCATCACGATCGCGGATACCTTGCCGGTAGCCGGGCGGTTGCGGATCGAAATGAAGTTTGGCGATGTGAACTGGATCCCCCTTCCCTTCTCCAGCTTGAAGAACTCCTGGTCGTTGGTGGCGCACACGACCCCGGCACCGTTCGCGGGAGTGGATCTGAACCACCTATGGGCCGAAGCCCAGCCCGTGGAGCTGTGGAACAACGTGCCCACGGTGACCTATGTGCAGGATCCGTACATCGCCGCCTACTATCACGGCGAGCATATCTACGGCTACACCCCGGATGGCGACAAACCCAAGCTCCCTCGTTCGGTGGGGTTTGCCTTTGATGGTCCACTTCCCAGTCCTGCTACTTCGGTGAAGCAGGATTCCGTCTTGGTCCACTTTTCCGGCCGTACCTGGGGCAAACCCGATGTGACCAGCATGTTGGTCCAGCGAGATTCTCCGGCCTTCGTTCCCACCACCGGAATTCTCTCGCGGGCGGATTCGGTCCGGTTTGCCCAAATCCTGACCGATCCCCAAGGAACCACCTCCCACGAATGGGCGTTTTGGGCCGACCGCTCGACCCCGCTGTGCGCCTGCGCTTGGCAGCGCTACACAGTGGTCGTGGACACGATGAAGGTGCCGCCCCGAACCTTGCACTTTGGTTGGAATCCCTCGGGTGCGGTGGACGCCTTTGCCTCGACCCGCAAACCGCTCACCTTGAGTTTGTTCGACTCGTCGGGTCTTCCTTTGGACACCTCGGTTGGGGCAGCCCTTTCGGCAAGCGGGTCCAGGTTGACCTTCTGGTCGGCGGCCACGGGCGGGTCGATGATCACGACCTTGGCCTTGGTTCACGGCACGGCCCAGGTCTGGGTGTCCGACAATTTCGCCGACACGGTGGTCGTGTCCGGATCGGCCTCCCTTGCGGGTTCGGTGGTGACGTCGGGATCGGTGACTGTGCGGTTCGCGGCGGCTCCCCCGTGGCCCCTGGTCGACAGCGCCTGGACCCTCGACGCCAATTGCGATGGGATTCCCGATTCGGTTCGGATTTCCTTGTCCAGTGCGATCCCACCCGGTGTCCAAGCGACCGGTTTGGGTCTGGTCCTCGATGGAAAGCCCTCCCTTTATCCGCCCACCTCGCTTCAAATCAATGGACAAATATTGTCTATTGCAGCCCCGGCAGGAATGACGGGTGCGAGTTTTGGAACGGGTCGACTGGCCCTGCATGTGACCACGGGCGGACGGAATCTGGACACGGCTTCAGCCTTTGTGGTCACGGACCGGGTTGGCCCGGTGGTGCTTTCGGTTTCGGCCCAAGAGCGATTTGGAGCCGGACTCGACACGGTCCGCGCCGCCTTCTCGGAGCCCGTCACGTCCCATGGCGGCTGGCCATTTGGCGTGCGGCGTTCGGGAGCCATGGTCGCGACACCTCTGGGGCCGATTTTGGTCCGCAATGCCTTGCCTGATTTGTTGGAGTGGAGTTTGTCCCAAACCTCCTTCGCCGCGGGGGATTCGGCCCTTTGGTCCAACCCCGGACTGGTCGTCGATTTGGCGGGAAATGCGGCCCAATCCTGTAAATCTCCCGGTTCGATCGGGTTGCGTCGCAAGACGGTTCCCTTGCAAAGCGCCGCCATCGTAGATGTTGACGGGGACGGGCGCGCCGATTCGGTCCGGCTGCGTTTTGTCCGCGCCCTGGGCGACATCGAGCTGCCAGATTCCGTCAAAGTGTCGTGGGGCCCCAGGGACTCTGCGATTGTCCTTCCCGCCGCCCTGATCTTCCGATCCCCAGATAGCACGGTCCTTTCCTTTCGTGTCGGTTTCCCTTGGGGATGGACCTCGGCTTCTTTGGCGGGTGCCAATCTCTTGGTGCTGCAAGGCGATGCCGCCACGGGGCGCCGCGATGCGAGGTCGACGATCGACAGCGTCGGGCCGGTCCTGTTGGCGGCTACCTTGCGCCGGGGTGCCCTCACCGATACCTTGCGGATCACGGTTTCCGAGCCGGTCCGAGCCGGGGGAAGTGTGGACTTGTCGCGCCAGGGTCGCTTGGATTGGACCTCGCTTTCTAGAATTGGGTCGACAGATTCTGTCTCGTGGAAGCTGGTCGCTCCCTCGGGAGCTTTCCAAGACGGCGATTCGGTGAAGCTGGCCCCGGCCCTTTCGTTGGGGGTCTTTTCGGACCGATCCGGAAATGCTGCGGCGCCCAACGCCCCATGGATTCGGGTCCAGGCAGGCGATGGGGCGCCCCTTGTGGCCGTGGCCCAAGATCTCGATGGCGATGGCAAGGCCGAAACCATTCGTCTGAGCTGGGAAAAGCGTCCTCGTCGGGCACACGGGTTTGTTTTTTCGGCCCAGGATTCGTCCGGACAGGTGGTTATTCGAACGGTTCCTTCGGGGGTCGGAACCTGGACGAGTGCGGGAGACACTTTGGTGATCGCCTTGGTCGACCCATTCCCCTTTGGCCTGACTTCCGGCTTCAACACATCGACCCAGACCGAATTATTCGACGATGGCTCCCTCGACAGCCTGCCTTTTGCCTTGACCGATGGGGTGGCACCGGTCGCCGTGTCGGCCATGATCCGCTACGCCTCGGTCGGCCAGACCCTGGACACCCTGGTGGTGCGTTCCAGCGAGCCCACGATCTTTGGGAGTCCGGATTTATTCCAAGTCACCACGGCTCAAGGATTGGTGAACACTGTCCATGGGATTGGCGCCGGTCAATCCCCCGATGGCCGCACCACATGGCTTTTGCTGAATCCCTTGGATTCCGCGATCACGAGCTTTGGGCGGGGAGACAGCTTGCGTTTGTTCTCGCCCAGCGCCCGCGATGGCCAGGGGAACTTGGCCTTGGCCAATGGGCACCTGGTGCGGGTCCAATTCGGCACCCGACCGCCTCGATTCACGCTCGACTTCCTTCCCGGCTTAAAAATCCAGTCCAACGGGACCAAACCAACCGGCGCTCCCATCGAAATTTTGGTGCGACGCTTGGGTTCGAACCGCTGGACCACGTTGGACGGTCTTCCTGTCGAAGAAAATTCTCCGCGCATCGGGCCGCGGATCCAGACGAACTCCCCCTTGGGTGGTGCCTTGGCGATCTTCGACAACATGGGCACCTATGTCGGTGGACAAAATCTGTCTGGATTGGAAAGCAAGGCGGCCCGCGGAGAATTGGATGTCGATCCGGTGGGCCAATACGAAGTTTGGATCGCGTGGAATGGGTTGACCTCCAAGGGCACCCTGGCTGCTTCCGGTGTCTACGCGGTGCGGCTGATTTTGCGGCGCAATGTCGGGTCGAGCTCCAGCTACTTGGGGCAAGACTGGATGAACCAAGTCTATCGCATCGGGTGGATTGTGAAATAAGCCTCGCTCCGACAGGGGCGGTTTTTTGATTCCCAATCCTGTATACTGGGGTGACGATGGATCAAACAATCGCGCCGCTGGTGAGTTTTTTGGAAACCGTGCTTTTGGGCAAGCCCCAAGCGGTTCGTTTGTTGGTGCAAGCCTTGCTTGCCGATGGCCATGTGTTGTTGGAAGATGTGCCGGGAACCGGCAAGACGACGTTGGCGCGCGCCTTGGCCGCCGGAATCGGTGCCGATTTTCGCCGCATCCAATTCACCCCCGACCTATTGCCCACCGATGTGACCGGAGGGGCCATTTTCCGGCCCACCACCGGTGAATTCGAGTTGCGCAAAGGTCCCGTTTTCGCGAATGTCTTGTTGGCCGACGAGATCAACCGGGCCTCACCGCGGACCCAAAGCGCCCTTTTGGAGGCCATGGAAGAGCGCCAGGTCACTTTGGAAGGCGATCCCTTCCCTTTGCCCGATCCCTTTTTGGTCCTGGCGACCCAGAATCCCATCGAATTCCACGGTGTCCACCCGCTTCCCGAAGCCCAAATGGACAGGTTTTTGATTCGCTTGGAGATTGGCTACCCCGACGAGGAAACGGAGCGGCAGATTTTGGCGGGGCACCGGAGCCTTCGTCCAACTGACGCCAAGATGGCCGCAGTGACGACCCTTTCGGAGGTGTTGGCTTCGCGCCAGAAGGTTCGCGCCCTCCACATGGATCGGGCGATCGAAGGCTACATCGTGGCCTTGGTGCGAGCCACGCGCGCCCATCCTTCGGTGCGGCTGGGAGCCAGTCCCAGGGCCGTCTTGGCGTTGGGATCCTTGGCGCAGGCGGCGGCCTGGATGGAGGGGCGGGACCATGTCCGGCCCGAAGATGTCCAAGACGTGGCCCGACCGGTTTTGGGCCACCGGATCTTGGCCCGCGAGGCGTCGTCGGGAGCCGTGAACCGGATTGTCGAAGACGTGTTGCGAACGGTTGCGGTGCCGGCCTGAGAGCTTCCCCCATGTCCGATTTTCGACAGGTTCTGAAATGGATTTTGGCCACCTGGCCTCGACGTTCCCACCGCCGCAACCCCATCGAGGAACTTCATGCGTTTTTTGCCGAGCGCCTGACAGATTCTGGCAAAAAATTGTCGTTGCTTTGGGTGGTTTCTCTCGCTTTGGCCATGGCACCAGGCTGGAGTCCGGCCGAGGGATTGTTTTCCTTGTTGACTTCGGTGCTTTTGGTCTCGCTGGTGCTGGCGGTTCGATCCCCGTCCCTGAAGGCCAAATTCTTGTCCTCGGGTCGGGCGGTGGAAGGCGAACAGGTGGAGCTGCGATTTCGCCTGGAAAACACCTCCAAACGTGCTTTGGAATGGGTTGGAATTGGGCTGTTTCGCGCCCGTGACGGGTTGGCTTCCCGCGACGAGATCACCCTGACCGAATCCCTGGAAGCGGGGGCTACTTGTGACTTGACGGTGAGGGTCCAATGCCAGTCTCGAGGACCCACGGGGTTTCCTGGAGTGGGCGTGGTCAAGCCGGATGGGTTTGGATTGGCGCGCTCGCGAAAGATTGATTTCCAACCTTTGGACGTGGAGGTTTGTCCGGCGAGCTTGGCGGTGAAGCCGGGCCGATTTCTGTTCGATGGCCCGAGCGGAGCGGCGTTTGCCGAAGCGGTGGGAATGGGAGCGGACCGGGAGCGAATCTTCCAGGGCGTGCGCCCTTTCCGGGAGGGAGACCGCTTGCGCGACCTGGACCACAAGGCCTGGGCGCGCTGGAACATTCCCATTGTGCGGGAGTTCGCTTCGGCTCCGAACCGCGGCATCGCGATCGCGATCGAAACTGGATGCGAGGGGCTTTTGGAACGTTCCCGAATCGATCCCATGCTTCGCCTGGCAGCCGGAGTGGCGGCTGATTTTTGTCGCCGAGGGTGGCTGGGTAGTCTTCGGATCGATGGAGTGTTGGCCAAGGTTCGCTTGGATTCGGTCGAGGACGTGGTGTCGGCTTTTGCGCGGGTGCCCCGCTGCGGGTGGGGGCGTTGGCCCAAACCAACCGGATTTTTAACTGAGACAGAGGAGCGGACTCCGGTCCTGGTCTTCGGGGTGTCGCCTCGGGTTGCTTTTGGGCGTGATTCCTCTCTTGGCTTCGTGATCAAACGCCTCGTGGTGGTCTTCCGTCCAAAGGACCAGGAGATCGATGAAGAGGTCCGACAAATTTTGGTCTCCGAGATCGCTTTGGGAGAAATTGTCTTGTGACGGGCGTGTCGCACACCGGTAACGATCAGACCGATCGCTGGACCTTCCGGACCTGGTTCCTTCCTTGGCTGCAACTGGCCTTGGTGTGCGCCGTGGCCGCCCTTCGCAGCCCGGCCTTACCCCTCTATGTCTGCCTTCTCGCGTTGGTTTGCCTCCCGATCCTGCGCGGGCCGTTGGCGCACCGGCGCTGGACGAGCTGGCTGGTTGTGGCGGTCTGCGCAATTTGGTGGGTGGCGGAATCCGCTTCGGAAAATTCCCTACGTGGATATTTGGAATTGGTGCGGATCGGCGGGTGGTGTCTTTGCGTGTTGGGTGCTGGTCAAATTTTGTCTTTGGGTCGCGGAGGATCCATTGTACTGGTCTCGTGGTGCATGTTGGGAGCCACCTGGGCATTTGGAGGTGGAGAGGGTTTTGCGGGAGCCTGGCCGCTCTTGGTCCAAGGAATTCTGACGATTGAAAGCCTCCGGCGAAAAAATGGTCGGACGGGACGCAGTTGGGTCGCGGCGGGTTTTTGGATGGCGTCCTTGCTGGTCATGGGCGGCGTTGTGGTCTTCCAATTGTCCTGGTTTCGCTCGGGAGGCTGGGGCCAAAGGTTGGATTGGCAGGAATCAAGTTCTAGGATCAAAGGCTTTTCAACCCTCTCCCGATTGGGGAGTTTTGGACCCTCGGCGTTGTCGGACCGCGACAATTTGGTCGCGCTGCGGGTCTGGTCGGATTCGCCGCCCACGCTGATGAAAGGGATGATCCACGACATCTATTCGAACGGCTCCTGGCTGGCCACCCGGTCGATCAAATTCAAGGGGTTTGAGAAGATGACCCTGGACCATGCCCAATTTTGTCGAGACCAAGTGGATCCCGGTGCCGCAAGGGGCTGGGCTTCCAGTCCCGACGACCGGGTTCCTGTGCTGTTCGCACCGCCGGGTACCGGCTGCGTGGGGGTGGTCGCCGACAGCTTGTGCCTTTCTTCCCAGGGCGTCTTTGGAGCCCCGCCAACGGGTTTGGGACGAGGCTGGTTTTGGTACTCCACCGACAAGGTGGATACCGAAACGATCCCGTCGGAACGGCGGGTTCCGTCGGAGCTGGTGGGTTTGTTGGATTCGGCGTGGTCGGAAATGGAGCGCCTCGACCCCAAGCGGGATATCGCCTCGTTGTCGGAACAGGACCGGGTCCAACTTCTTTCCGAATGGTTTCAGCTTCGCTTCCAATACGACTTGGATGTTCCTCAAGAGAAAGGCCTCGATCCCCTGCGGGTCTTTTTCCGCAGCAGAAAGGGGTATTGCGAATACTTCGCCACGGCCGCAGTGCTTTTGTTGCGTCGGGCCGGAGTCCACGCTCGCTATGTGACTGGCTATTCGCAACCCGAGGCCAAGGGGGTAGGAAAATGGTGGCTCTATCATCAAGGAGATGCTCATGCCTGGGTGGAATGGAAGCCGAAACAGGGCAATTGGACCACCTTTGATCCCACTCCGGTGGCACAGATGGCCCATGACAAGGGTGAGAGAAGGTGGATGCGCTGGGGAGAATCCCTCGCCGGTGGGGCGGTTTATGGTTGGCACTGGATCCGCGACGGTGCTTGGCGATCGCGATTGGATGGGTGGCAGACGCGTTGGGAGGCGTGGTCTGGACCGCTCAAAGGGGTGGGAGGATGGATCTTGGCGATGGGATTGGGGGGACTGGTGATTTGGAAACGCCGTCAAACGCTCCGATCCGGAAAAAGAGGGGAATGGATGATCCGACTGGAGCGTGCGGAATCCGCTTTGCGTCGTCAAGGTCATGTTCGGTCGCGCGGCGAAACCATCCGTGATTTTTTGACAAGGCTTCCCGAAAACCTCGATTCCAAGGCCATGGGCACATTGCGGGCCTACCAAGACCAACGCTGGAAGGCTAAATAGGGAGAGTGCTCACGACCGGAGACGCTGCCAAATTGTTGAACGTGACCTCGCAGACCATCATCAATTGGATGGAATCGGGGAAACTTCCGTTCGTCCGCGTGGGTCGCGGTCGACGCAAGATTTTGCCGCGCCAGATCCGCGCCTTTGTGGAAACGGAAAAGCTTCCGATCGCCGGGTTGGATCCGCTTTTATGGGCCAAGGTTTTGGACCAGACCGATTCCACTGAAATTTCCTCCGAACTCCCGATGTTGGTATTGGATTCCCTAGGGAGCGTCGTCTTTTGGAGCCCTTCCGCTCGGGAGCGCTTTGGCTGGACCACTTTGGATTTGGTGGGACAGCCTCTCTCGATCATCCCCGCCAGAGTTCCTGGATTGCCGGTCGATTTGACGGACTTGGCCTTGCCTTCGGGAAACGAGACCTTTCGAACCTTACTGCTGGAAATTCAATCGCGGGAGTCCAAGTGGCTGGCCACCGATTTGACGGTTTCCTGGGTCTTCGACACGCGAGGCGCGGTTGTGGGCACGGTGATTTTGCTGGAAGCCCCTAAGATCTCGTCGGGGGTTTCGGTCAAATTCAAACGCCGCGCCATTGGCTAGAAGGGGCTAAGGCCGCTTGGCGGGGTTGACCAAGGTGGTGTCGACAAAACGCACGGCGACCTCGCCCGGCAAGACCAAGCCCAGGCGACGAGCTTCCCCCGCGATGGTGGCGGAGTCATTGGAAAGCTGGTGCAAACTGTCTTCCAGAGATTTCAGCCGGTCCCGCAAGGAATCGTTGTGGATTTGCAACGCCGCCAACCGTTGGGCAGTTCGCTGTTGTCGCACCACCCCGTAGGGGCCAAAGGTCCAGGCGTAGATCGTGAACAAGACCGACACGATCAGGATCCAACGTCCGATCGGCAACCGCTTGGGCGGATGGGCAGCCAGATGTGGAGTTTGGCTTGGCGAGGGGGAATTCATTCCAGAATCCCAAACCGAGCTCCACCCATCCGTTGGATGCGCCCGGAAAGCTCGAGCAAGACCAGCTCTCCTTGCAGTTGGGACATGGGCATTTGGGTTTGCAGAGCGATCTCCTCGATGCTGGCGTCGTGCTTTTGGAGCAATTTAACCACCAAAGAGTCCGACGGGTTGTCTTCCCTCCACCTTCCCGCCTTCCACCCCAATGCCGACCAGAGGTCGTCTGGGGATGCGCAAAGCCCCGCTCCTTGGCGCAACAGCGAAAAACAACCTTCGAAGGTGGGGGCGTTGGCCGGACCGGGGCAGGCCAAAAGTTCGCGATTTTGTTCCAACGCGTTCCTGGCGGTGATCAAAGCGCCGCTTTTGTGAGGGGCCTCGACCACGACCACGGCTTGGGAAAGCCCTGAGATAATGCGATTGCGGCGAACAAAATTGGCGGGCACCACGGGAGCTCCAAACGGGTGTTCGGTGATGATCACGCCTGACTGGGCGATTTGTTGGGCCAGACGTCCTCGTCCGGTGGTCCCCAATCCGTTCAGGGGGCAGCCGAGGACCGCCAGGGTTTCCCCGCCCTGTTCCAAGGCGGTGCGGTGGGCGACCTCGTCGATGCCTCGCGCCAGTCCGGAAACAATCCGCAGGCCGCCTTGGGACCAAGGTCGACAAAGGTTGCGAGCGGTCTCGGTTCCGTAGGAGGTGGGGCTTCTTGTCCCCACCACGGCCACCGCGCGGGGATGGGAAAGGGGCAAAACGCCTTGGGCGAACAGAACCGGTGGCGGAGAAGCGATTTCGCGCAACCGCGACGGGTAATCGGGGTCGTCTAGGCACACAATGGACGCGCCCAACGATTCGGTCATCGAGACCTGGCGCCGGGCCCAGAGTAGATCGGGGCCATCCAGGATGGATTGGATGGTGGCGGCTCCCAAAGCAGGATGGATGCTTTCCAAATCTTGACGAGAGGCGCCGAAAGCGGCCTGGGGGGATCCAAATCGATCGATCAGAGCCTGGCTTCGCACCGGACCCACGCACTCGATGTGGGTGAGCGCCAACCAATACAAGCGGGTGATGCCAGGAGAATCGGACCGAAGGGAGGGTTTGTGAGTGGCGGTGACCATAGGGGGTAAAGAGAAGATACTGCTCAAATAAGCAAAACGCAAATTTTTCTTCAAGGCAAGGAAGTGGGAAAACGGATGCCAATGGAACGGTTTCTCCCGGTTTTCGACAGGTCCTGTCAGAGGAAAAAATGTGTCCTGGTTTGATTCAGTGATGGCACGGCAATTGATCTAGAAAGCCCCCAGGAAAGCGGATTCAACAAAGCTTTCCTAGCCCCTCAACGTGGAGTTGGAACCATGAACAAGCTCACCCTCGCATTGGCCTTGACCTTCGCCACCTCGGCATTTTCGAATCACTACTACGTAGACCGCCAGTGGGACCGGGACGATTCCAGGGAATGGCGGTACGAGTCTCGTGAACACCGGGAACTTCGCCTGGAACGCGAGCGTCGGGACCGGGAACACCAGCGCATGGAAGAAGAGCGCCTAAGGATCGAAGCCCAGCGTGCTCGTTGGCAGGCAGACCGTGACCGCGAGCGGTTCCATCATGAGCGGATGGAGCGTCGCGAAGCGTCACGCGAGGAGGTCCGGGAGCCGGTCCGCAATGAACCACCGGTCGTCTTGAATGCCCCTCCTGCCAAGCCCCGGGTCCGCCTGGAGGTGGAATTGCCCCGGCAATAAACCACCCCTGGCACCAAAGGTGCCCTGCCTGTTTCGTAGTGCCGTTGTAGTCGATCCAACCGCTAAGGGTCGGGCCGTCAAACCTAACGCCATAAGTCCCCGCAGACAGCTCCAAACCGAGGCGATCGAAAAGCCTGTCCTGAGAAGGTGTTTACGAAGAGAGGAATCAATTTATCCGCTCGGCCTGAGGAGCGGCGCCTGCCCTTAGATTGTCGAAGGGACAGGCTTTCAGGGAAGCGGAACCGAAAAGATGGATCACTTGGTGCGGAAATCCGGAATGGATATGACACCATTTTACAACCAAGGGAGAGTGGTTCCAGATATAATCCCTCTATGCCGATTTCGAGCCGACTCAGCTACCCAAGAACCCATCGCTTTCTGATCCCCGTCATGGGAACCGGACACTCCATCGACACGCCGCTGCGCGTGGCCCGGTGGGGGATTTCCTCGGTCATCTCCCTGGTCGACGACATCATGATCGAACAGGTCCACCGCCTGCATTGCCAGCGGCGGGGGCTGCCCTTCGAGGCGGTTTCGCCCAGGACCCCCAAGGCCCGTTCCGAGCGGATCCGGCGCTACATGGACTTTCTCTTCGACCAGGTTCAACTCCAAATGGCTGAGCTGAGGGCCCAGCCGTTCCTCCCCAATTCCGAAAAGTCCCGCTGGTTCCAGCTCTTGCCCGAGTCTTCACCTCTCAAGGCCGAATACCAAGCCTTGTTGAAAATGGCTTCCAGCGAAGAGCGCAGCCAAGCCGAGCTCGCCTTGAGCGCCAAGATGGAGCCCGGCTCCATCGATGCCAACATCATGACCAAATTGGATCGGCGTCCTGTCAATGCCGATGGGACCTTGTCCGATCCTCGCCTATCCGATGCCAAGCTGGCCTTGGAAGGGTTCGCTCTCTCGCGCAATCCGGGAAACATGATCTTCTCGGCAGGCATCAATCCAACCTTGTACGGGGTCATTGAAGAATTCCAGGGATTTTATCGACAAGGCGAAGCCGAGGCGGAAAAGGGGATCGTGGTCAAGGTTTCCGACTTCCGTTCGGCATTGACCCAAGGCAGGTTTCTGGCCAAAAAGGGGATCGAGGTTCGCGAATTCCGCATCGAATCGGGGCTGAACTGTGGAGGCCACGCGTTTGCCTCGGATGGCGAATTGCTCGGGCCCATCGTGGACGAGTTCCGTCGCGAGCGCCATCGCTTGCGGGAAGAATTCTTGAAGATGGTCAAAACCGCCTACCAAAAAAAATCCCTGGCCTGGTCCGAAGCGGCCGAATCCCACGAGGCCGCGATCACCGTCCAAGGGGGCTTGGGGAACACCGCCGAACACCGGCGCATGATCGAAGATTTCGGGATGGACGCCACCGGTTGGGGTTCGCCATTCCTGCTGGTTCCCGAGGCCACGCCCATCGACGACAAAACCCGTCAAATGCTGGTGCGCACCCAGGAAGGCGACATCTACCTTTCCGACAGCTCGCCGTTGGGGGTGAAGTTCAACAACCTTCGCGGCTCGAGCGCCGAAACCGAACTGTGGAAGCGCTTCGACGAAGGTCGGCCGGGATCGGCCTGCCCCAAGGGATTTTTGGTGACCAACACCGAGTTCACCACAACGCCCATCTGCACGGCATCGAAGGAATACCAAACCGCCAAGATCGCCTCGCTTGGCGGCATCGACTCTCCTGACGCTCGTCAGATCGCGGTGAAGGAATGCATCTGCCACCAACTGGGGAATGGCGCCTTGGAATTCATCCGCCAAGAAACCGCGATCCTCAAGCATGAGGCCGCTCCGGAGCCGCGCCAAGCACCGGTCAGCATCTGCCCGGGGCCCAACATCATTTGGTTCAACCGCACCTATTCGCTTTCGGAAATGATCGACCACATCTATGGACGGATTCCGTCTTTGGTTCCCCAAGAAAGGCCGCATGTTTTCGCGGCCGAAATCGATCTGTATCTGGATCATTTCGAAAAGCTCTGCGCCGACACCCATCCCGAAAACGCTCGGGATCTCCAGAAGGTCGACACCTTCCGCGTGAACCTCGCCGCGAACCTCGCTTGGTACCGGCAGTGGTTGGCGGTTCGTTCGGGATTCGATGGTGAAAACCTTTCCTCGCTGCGGGAAGCGGTGGAACGCGCCGAAATGCGGCTGTTGACGATCCAGGAAGAACCCGCCTACGGAGTGCTGGCCAAGGCATGAATTTCCGAGGAGCCCCCGAAGAGGCGGTTCGTCGGGCGATTTACACCCACCTGACCCAGCGCCTCGGGGTTCCCAAACCCTGCATTCGCCAGGAGCTGGCCCTATCCGCCTGGGACCCCAAGGTCAAGGATCGCGTCGATCTGGCCGTGTTCGCGGCCCAAGGAGTGTCGGTGGAGCCGGTTTTGTTGGTGGAATGCAAAGCCCCGGAAGTCCCCTTGGACGAACTCGTGGTCGCCCAGGTCCGCCGCTATCTGCGACTCTTGCCCGCCCGCTGGATCGCCATCACCAATGGAAGACAAATTCTGTCGTGGCGACTGCGGGAAGGCGTTTGGGAAGCGGCCATTCTTCCGGTTTGGGCCGAGATGAAGAGTTGAATTTTCCGAGGCACAAACCCTTTCAGAAATTCACGCCGATCGAGTGTCCAATGTCCCGCTCGTCTTGAGGAGGCACCGTGCAAACCTTCGACTCAAGAGCCGTCCAACCTCAGCTATCTGGAATGCAGGACGTGATCCAAACGGATTACCCCAACTTGGCGATGGCGTGCCGGTAGACTTCTTCGTACTTGCGAACGTCGGCGTCCCAACTGAAATCGCGCTCCATCACGCGGCGGCGCATCGCCTGGAAGTGGTGGGGTCGGTCGAAGAACGTGCTCACCGCCCAGCCTAGCGTGTAGTACAAGGACTCGGGTCGATAATCGTCGAAGACGAATCCGTCTCCGCCGCCATCCCATTCCTGGTAATTGCGTACCGTGTCGGTCAGTCCACCGGTGCGGCGCACCACCGGAAGCGATCCGTAGCGCATGGCGTACATCTGCGAGAGTCCGCAGGGTTCGAACAGGGAAGGCATCAGGTATAAATCGGAGCCAGCGTAAAGGATGTGGGCCAGGTCTTCGTGGTAACCGATCCAGTTCCCCACGATTCCCGGATGCTTGCGCTGCATCTCGCCGAGCCACCATTGGACATGGGGGTCTCCGGATCCGAGGAACACGACCTGGAGGTGCATTTCCTGGATCGCGCGTTCGAGCATCCCCTCGATCAAATCCAGACCTTTGCCGGGCGCAAATCGCGAGACCATCGCCACGATGCAGCGCGAATCGTCTTCCGAAACGCCCATGCGGCGCTGGAGTTCCCGCCGACAACTTTTTCGCCCGTCCATCTTGTTGACAGAAAATGTCTGCGGAAGATGCTTGTCCGAAGCCGGGTCGTAGACATCCGCGTCGATCCCGTTCAGGATGCCGTACAGGTCTTCCCCTTTTTGGGACAAGTAGGGAGCCAAGCCTTGCCCTCCCGCGGGGGTTCGGATCTCGTTGGCGTAGGTGGGCGACACGGTGGTGATCGCCTCCGAGAAATGGATCGCGGCCTTGAGAAAATTCACCTGCCCGTGGTCTTCAAGCACGTCGGGGACAAAATGTTCGGGGCCGATCCCCATCCAGTCCAAAACACCCTTTTCGCCAACCCCTTGGTAGGCGAGATTGTGGATCGTCAGCACCGAGGCGCTCTGGGAAAGCGGAGAAAGGAACGCCTCCCAGGTCTTGCGGAACACGGCCGTGGCGGCCCCCTGCCAGTCGTGGGAATGGATGATGTCGGGGATCCATTGGGTGTCTTTGCAGCTTTGCAGGGCCGCCTTGCAATGGAAGGCGAACCGTCCCAAGTTGTCGAAATAGCTCTGGCCTTTTTCGTCGTAGATGCCAGCTCTTCCAAACAGGTCGTCCCGCTCGATGAACAGGGCCTTGACCCCATCCCCGTGATCGCATTGGTGCAAGGCGCACCAAACCTCTCCGGTTCCCATGTGGACGCACATGGTTTGCAAAGACTGGATGCCAAAGCGGCGGCGGTCGATCACGGCGTAAAGGGGAATGCAGATCCTCACCTCGTGGCCTGCCCGCGACAAGGCCTTGGCCAACGAACCCACCACACCGGCAAGCCCCCCCGTGGTGACATAGGGGTGCGATTCGGAGGCAACGAACAGAATCTTCATGAAAAAGCTTTCCCGTGAACAGTCAGATACGGAAAGTTAGCCTAGAGAATGCGACAATGTGAGGATGGACCTGGTGTCGGATGCCAGACAAATTGTTCGAAAATCGACGATCGGGGTAACCCTGATCGAGTTGCTGGTCGTGCTGGTCTTGGTCGGGATCACCGCCAAGTTCGCGGTGGGCTCGTGGCAGAAGGTGCAGGCCAAGATCCAAGCCAGGGCTTCTATGGAAACCCTGTTGGTCGCCTTGCACCGCGCCCGAAGCGATGCAACCACCAAGGAACGGCGATCGGGTGTGGCGATCTCCAACGATTCCAGCTCGAGCTTCGTGACCAATGGAGCCTCCCGCAGCGGCTTGCGGTACTTGAGGTTCGTGGACGCCACCACCACCGGAACGGTGGGGTCCTTCGACGACCAGGACAGCGTCATCCAGGATTGGCAAACTCTCGATGGCAAGGCCTTTGCCTACTCGATGAGTTCCAGCGGCTTATCCAATGGGGTGGCCAGCATCGTCTTCAGTTTCGATGGCTCGACGGACAACGATCTGCGGATGAATTTGGGGATGGCCAATTTTACGGACACCTTCCATCTCCTCCTGCTCCCCGCAACGGGCTTGGCCAGACTGGAGAGGTGACATGAATCGCCGGGGATTTAGCATGATCGAGATGATGGTGGCTTTGGTGATTCTGGGGATCGTGATCCAGATCTTTTTCCAGACCACCAAATACTCCAGCCAAAATCAGGGGAAGACGCGCGATTGGACGGCGGAATCGGCGGTGCTGGAAAAGACCATGGAAGGCCTTCGGACGGATTATTCCATGACCCAACTGCAGGGCTTGTCCCGATCGTGGCTCGACTCCTCCCAAGGCGGGACAAAAATTGCCGTGTCGGTGAGGGGAAGCCAGGCTCCCACGACGGTCGCCACCAGCTTTCCCGCCAATCTGTTGGCCCAGGTCTTTGTGGCCGTGTACCGGGTTGGCGGCACCGACACCCTTTCGGTCAACACCATCTTGTGGGTGAATTGAAATGAAAGGCTTCACGCTCATCGAAGTCTTGATCGCCATGGTGATCATGGTGTTGATTTCCAGCGGAGTGCTGTTGACCTTCCAGTACCAGAACAAAAACTTGGTCACCCAACGCGGCATTGCCGAGATGAATTTGATGGCCAAAGGCATTTCGGAAGAAATGTCCCGAAACTTGCGGATGGCGGGTGGCGTGCTGCCTCCGGGAGTTGGCGGGCTCAAAGTCTACGGGAACGGCGTCGAGCGTTTGACGGTGGTCCTCAATCGCGGAGGCGGCGTCGACACCACCCGCGACATGTCCTATTTCCGGCCGGGTTCGATCACCACCAGCCAGGGGGTTTTCCAAAACGCCTTGTTCCTTCCCGTGCGCCATGTCACGGGGGTGTTCACGGACAGTGGATACATCGTGACCACCGTGCGAGTTCCCCCTTCCTCCTACCCTCTGGGGACGACTCCGGCCCCCACCACCGACACCATGATCGTCTTGCCCGTTTTGGAAATGTCCACGAATTTTTCGATCGGAGGAATTGCCGCTGGACCGTTTGTGATCGTGGACGGATCGTGGTTTGCCTCCAAATGGCCTTGGCTGAATTCCGTCCAAACCAGTGCCAACATGTACGTGTACGGTTTGGATTCCGTCCGCTACTGGGCCTCGGCCGACACGGTGTTTCGCAAGATCAATCGCAACGATTCGGCGGCGTACGCGCTGGGAGTCGATTCCTTGCGGCTCCAGTACATGCATCCCACAGGAGCCTGGAGCGATTCTTTGCTCGGGACCGATCCCGCCAACCAGATCCAGAAAGCTCGGGTGCGCATCCGCGTGCGCACGCGGCAGAAGGACCTTTCACTTGCCGCTTCGAACCCCTCCACAAAGGGGTACCACTACCAGACCATCGAGACCGAGGTCGCACTTCGCAATACGTCGACCCTGGTCAACAAGTGAGGGAAAAAATGGGAAACATCGGCCATCAAGTCGCCCCGCCGCGTCGCGGTGTGGCGATGATGCTTGTGTTGGTGCTGTCCGTGGTGATTTTGGCCATGGGCATGGCCATGATCGGTCTTACCGGAGACGTGTTGGGAACCACCGTAGACACCAAAACCAAGATTCGCGCCCGCTACGCGGCCGAATCGTCCATTTCAGTCGCCATTGCCGATGCCGTCTACCAGGCGGGCAACATTTTTGGCGGAGGAATCAGCGCGTCAAGCCGGGTGGTCAGTTTTGGCAACGACCAGGGGGAGGCCGACGTCAGTTCCGGCAACAATTTGGGCCAAGAAGTCATTTTGCAAAAACGCAGCCCCATGAACAACCTTCGCGGCAACAAGATCCCGCTCAAGATCGACGCCACGGGAACGTCGGGGTCGGCCACGGCGCGCATCTCGGCGAGCGTCGCCTTGTACCAGGTCCCGATCTACCAATTCGGCGTCTTTTACGAGGGAGCGTTGGAAATCACTCCGGGCCCCGACATGTTCGTGATGGGTCGGGTTCACACCAATGGCAATGCGTATTTCCGGGGAATCGCCTCGCTTTCCTTCCAGGGGCCGGTCACGGTGGCCGGCAACATCGTGCAGTGGAACCGAAGTTCCAGCGGGCATGTATTGTACCGGCGCAAACCCGATTCGACCACCAATTTGTACGAACCGGGGGGCTTGACCACCACTCTGACGGCCATGACCGTCTCGTCCCAACCCCCTCCGGTTGGCGGGGTGAGCAATGCTCGTTTTGGGGAGACAAGACTTGTCCTTCCCATCGGCGTGGGAACGCCGCACAGCATTCTGGGGCCGCGAGATGGAGGCGATCCGGACGCCTTGAAACGCCAGAAATTTGATTGGATCGTCCAGGCCCGCTCCAGTTCAAATGCCCGGTTCGTCTACACCGGCATCGAGACGCCACCCAGCTGGATCACCGGGCCCAACGTCTTCTACGACCGTCGCGAGCTGAAATGGATCAAGGTTTGGGACTTCGATGTCGCGGCCCTAACGGCTTCGGCCAATCAAGACAGCATCTTCTATTTGGACGACTTGACCACCTCGACAATTCATGTCACCGGATCCGCCGACCAGGTCATCAATGCCTTCCGGATCAAGAATGGCACCGTGTTGCCGCGCAACATGACGATCGCCTGCGGCAAACCCGTCTACATCATGGGGAATTTCAACACCCAAGATGGGTCGGGAAATGTCAATGCCTACAAGAACGCCCAGATCGCTTCCGATGCCGTTTCCGTGTTGTCCGCCCAATGGCCGAGTTGGTCCAGAGCCAACATCGGTTCCGGCGGATTGACGGCTGCCAGTAGCTCGATGGAGCAGGCGTTTTCCACCGCCAATTGGGTTTCCTGCTCGGGCTGCCCGGCAGCCCAATCGGTGGCCACCACCGGCATCGCGCCCACCGCCGACATCCAAATCAATGCCGCCATGATCACGGGCAACAAGCCAAGCCGGGCCGACTGTCTGACAATCGGAAACTCCGAATCCACTTACGAAGGCTGCTACGAAGGCGGCTGGCACAACACCTTGCGGTTTCTGGAAGATTGGTCGGGCAGGACTGTGACCTTCAAGGGGAGTTTCGTGTGCATGTGGGCGGCCCAGACGGCGGGTTTGCGCACCGATCCGGCCGTGCAGGTGATCAACAGCGGCTATTACTCGCCACCCAACCGCATTTGGGGCTACGACACGCGCTTCAACGACTTGAACAACATGCCGCCAGGGGCGCCTTTTTTGGCAACGGCGATCTTGACCAACTGGCTGGAACGGAAATAAGCCACCCCGTAGTTGCCTCTCGGCTTTGTTCGTGTGCCCTGATTGCTGCTCGGGTTAAAACCCTGGCACCCTGCGGGTGCCCCGCCTGCTTTGTAAACACGTAGCGGTCGCAGGATCCTCATAACAAAACTGCAGCTTTCGCTTTGCTAAAGAACCCTGCGAGGACTTTAGTCCGAGCCCATGCAGGATCGTTGGATACCCGCTGCTCGGGTTAAAACCTTGGCACCCTGCGGGTGCCCCGCCTGCTTTGTAAACACCTAGCGGTCGCAGGATCCTTGAGACACATTGGTGCAGCTTTGCTTGCGAGCCCAGATTGCTGCTCGGGTTAAAACCCGGGCACCCTGCGGATGCCCCGCCTGCTTTGTAAACACCTAGCGGTCGCAGGACCCTCAAAACAAAACTGCAGCCTTCGCTTTGCTAAAGAACCTTGCGAGGGTTTTAACCCGAGCCCATTTAGGATGGAACCCTTCACGCGGCTCGGGTCTGAGAACACGAAGCAAGCTTCGGGCTATCAGAGGATCCACCGTGTCCAGCCACGCTTCCAAGTTGGTTCTTGACGAGACCTGTCGAGGAATGGGACTCTAAAGACGATGCTATCGATCATCGGTGTATTAGTTGTGACCTTCGGAGTGCTCGGAGGATTCATCATGGCAGGAGGCAACCTCCTGGCTTTGATCCAACCTTCCGAATTCATCACCTTGGGTTGTGCCGCGACTGGCGGCATGTTGATCTGCACGCCCGGCTACACCCTTTCGGCAACCATGAAGAAAATCCCCAAGATTTTTGGGATCGGTTTGAGCAGCCAAGATTTTCTCGACATCCTGGTGATGCAATACGAGCTCTACAACAAGGTTCGTAAGGAAGGCATCCTTTCCATCGAACAGGATGTGACCATTCCTTCCAACAGCGTGGTGTTCAAGAAGTTCCCCAAGTTCCTCGACAACCACGAGGCGGTCGATTTTTACTGCGACGCCTTGCGCCAGCTGGTGAACGGAATCGATGCCGGAGCCATCGATTTGTCCATCGAGACCGATCTGGAAACCCACGAGAAGGAAATCAAGGGGATTCCCACCGTCTTGGCGCGCGTGGCGGATGCCTTCCCGGGGCTTGGCATCGTGGCAGCGGTGTTGGGAATCATCATCACGATGTCCAAGCTGGATGCCCCTCCTGCCGAGCTGGGGGAGCACATCGGTGCGGCGCTGGTGGGGACCTTTCTGGGCGTTTTGCTGGCCTATGGGTTCATCAACCCGATGAGCCAAAAACTGGAAACGATCAACGCCGAAGAAGAAATGTACCTGGCCTGTTTGGCCTCGGGATTTCGCGCCTTCTCCCAAGGCTTGGCCCCCATGGTGGCCATTGAAGTCGCCCGCAAGTCCCTTTACCACGTCTACCGACCGGACCTTGAAACGCTGTCCAACGCAGCCAAGAAGGGGTAACCGGTGGCGGACAAGGACAAGGATGGTGGGATCCAGGCGCCGCCGAAAAAGCACAAGCATGGCCATCCTCCGCATGGTGGTGCGTGGAAAGTGGCCTTCGCCGACTTCATGACCTCGATGTTCGCGCTCTTCCTGGTGCTGTGGATCATTTCGAGCACCTCGGCTTCCCAAAAAGAGGCCATTGCCCAATACTTCCAGCACCCCACCGTGTTCCAATCGGGTTCCAGTTCCCCCATGAACATGGGCGGCGCGACCTTGGACAAGAAAAAGGGCGAGGGAATGGAGTCGGACCAAAAGACCTACGAGACCAAGAAGATGAAAAGCGTCGATTCCGCCTTGGCGGCCGATTCCCTGCTGAGGAAATTGGGCAACCAATTCAAAACGCGGATGACCGAGCAAGGCTTGGAAATCCAGGTTTCCGATGCCCAGGGGTTGGGGACCTTCGAGCTTGGATCGGCTCGGATCAATCCCCAAATGGTGGAACCTTTGCAGCACATGGCCAAGGTGTTGGCCGAGTTGAACAACCGCATGGTCATTTCGGGACACACCGATCGCTACGCCTATTCCGGAAAAGGCTACTCCAATTGGCAACTGTCATCCGATCGCGCCAACGCCGTTCGCGACGCCTTCACCTCGACGGGAATTCCCTCGGAACGGTTCAATGCCGTGATCGGTTATGGCGACACCGAGCTTTCCAAGCCAGACGACCCCTACGCTCCGGAAAATCGCCGGGTGACGATTCTTGTCCTCAAACAGGATGCCACCACGATTCCCGCCACCGCCCAAGAAGGAAAACCTTCCGAAAAAGACGAATGGCATCCTCTGGGCGAGACCGTCAAAAAACACTGAGCCCGGGAGCTTGAGTTCGATTTTCTGGCGCAGCTTTTTGGCCTACGAAAGAGACCAGCGGCATCTCGCCTTGGCGGTTGGCAAGCGCCCGAGTCGCACCAATCCGTGCCTCGTTTCCGTCAGGATCGGATGCCCTGCATTCCGCCAGGGGATCCATCGTTTCCGTGGGACATCACATGACAAAAAAACGTCCATCTCCTTCGATCGGAAATGGACGTTTTGGATTCTTACCAAGCACCTGGTTTTCTGGTCTGGGGGTGGTCCGAGACCAGAAACGAACTCAGGCTTTGAGGACCTTCAAGGCGGCCGCGACTTGCTTTTCCAGCACCGGAAGTCCGGCTTTCTTGAGTTCTTTGCGGACCGCGTCCAACGACGAGATCGCTTCGGAGACCGCTTCGTTTACGGCCAGGCCATACACGATGCCTTGTTCCGAGGGCTCGCGGGTCACCGCGTATCCGAGCTCGCGCACACGATCGACTTCGCGAGCCAGAGTGCGTGGGTGCACATCGAAACCGCGCTTGGCGAGTTCCTTGAGCACGGTGGCCTCGGGAGCAGGACCTTCCTGTTCCTTGAGGGTGTCGATCAGAGCCTTCATTTTGCGGGCTTGAACGACGTAGGACGCCTCGCCCCGATCGACCTTGGGCTTCGATGCGCGGGCTGGTTTTGCTTTGGCCTTAGTATTCGCCATGATTGCCTCCTTTTGGTACTTGCGTAGGGATCTGTCACAGGTCGGTCATATCCGACGGCTGTCGATTTCTGACGACAACCTAGATGATCACATGATTGTAGTGCAAGGTCAAGGGCGGAATTTGTCAAGAGTTTTGATGATTTGTTGGGAATTTGATTGATTTCCGTTCGCAAATTGAGCGACGAGTTCCGTCCAAGGGCAAAGCCCAGTCCTCTGAACCCCCTAAACGAGGGAAGTTGGGAACGAGAAAAGGACCGCTTCTGCCGACCGGGGTTTTGCGCCGGACCGATTCTCCGTCTGGTTGTACCTTTCCCCCCACCATGTCCGAGCCGAAACAGCAAGATGGGGGCCTGATCGAGGCCCTTGACCAGGTTCTTGAGGAGCGCAAATCCCAGGATCCCTCCCAATCCTATGTCGCCAAGCTTTACCTCAAGGGTTTGCCCAAGATTTTGGAAAAAATCGAGGAAGAATGCCGCGAGACCATTGAAGCGGCTTCCGAGGACGAAACCGACCACTTGGTCTATGAGGTCGGCGACCTTTGGTTCCACACCTTGGTTTTGCTCCACCACAAGGGAAGAACCGGCGCGGACGTGCTGCAGGAATTGGGACGCCGATTCGGCGTTTCAGGGATTGTCGAAAAGGCCTCGCGGCCGGTCAAGGAGAAGGCAGAATGATCCAGATCGGAATTCCCTCCAAGGGCCGACTCCACGAACCGATCGTCGCCCTTTTGAAGCAGGCGGGGTACCGGTTTCGGGTCGACGGCCGCAGTTTGCGCATCGTGTGCAACGGATCCAATACCTCGTTGGTGTTGTTGCGCACCGACGACATCTCCACGCTGGTGTCGGCGGGAATTCTGGACGCGGGGATCAGCACCCAGGACATCGTGGAAGAGAGCCAGGCCGAAGTCGTCGAGGTCATGAAGCTCGACATGGGCCATTGCCGCATCGTGGTGGCGGTTCCGGAAAACGGGCCGTTCCATCAGCCCAAAGATTTGGATGGCAAGACCATCGCCACGTCCTTCCCTCGCCTTTCTGGCAATTTCTTTGAAAAGCACGGCGCTGCCCCGCGGTTTGTGGAAGTGGGTGGGTCGTGCGAAGCCATGGTTCCGCTGGGCATGGCCGAGGCGATCGTCGACATCACCGAAACCGGAAATTCGCTGCGCGACAACGGGCTTCGCATTCTTTCGGAAATCGGATCGTACCAGACCGTTCTGGTGGTGAGGCCCGAGCGAATCGAGGATCCCGAAATCAAGCAATTGGCTCGGCGCATCCAGGGGGCCATGATCGCCCAGACCTACCGCTTGATGGAATACAACATTCCCCGCAGTCGCTTGGCCGAAGCGGAAAAGATCACGCCTGGTTTCCAAAGCCCGACCGTGACCGCTTTGGAAGATGCCGCTTGGTGCGCGGTTCGCGCCTTGGTCCCCCAAAAACAATCGGGCAAAATCATGGATGAATTGGAAGCTTTGGGCGCGACGGCCATCATCCAGTTCGGAATCGAAAACTGTCGGCTTTAACCGAAGCGACCCGGGGACCAGCATGATCCAATCGTATCCTCCCAAAAGCCGATTCGTTCGAGCCCTTGGCTTGCTGCGCGGCTTGTGTTTTTTCGGCCTGCTCATCTTCTCGATTCTCTTCTTTGGATTTTCCTTGATTCCCGCGGCGATCTACTTCAAGCGGGCGGCCTTCATTCGTTGGATGAATCGCACCTATTTGGGAATGGCCCACCCCTTGTTCGGGATCAAATTCGATGTCCGGGGCAAGGAAAATTTTTCTTCCCGCAACACGGTGATGGTCTGCAACCACCAAAGCTGGCTCGACATCACCACCCTGATGTTGGAGGTGAAGTATCCCGCTTTCCTCGCCAAGAAAGAGATCGAGAGATGGCCCTTCTTTGGTGGGGCGATGAAGGTGGTTGATTGCGTGTTTGTGGATCGAAACGATCGCCGTTCCCGCCAGGTGGTGGCAACGGACATCAAGGCCAAGCTGGCCCGAGGTGTCGACTTCTGCATCTTCCCCGAGGGCACGCGCAGCCCAGATGGGCGCATGAAGGATTTTGCGACGGGTGCCTTTCGCATCGCGGTGGATGCCGAAGCCATGCTGACACCGGTCGTGATCGACGAGTCCTGGTGGATTTTGAACAAGCGAGGCATCCGTTTGTACCCGGGAACGGTGCGGGTGCGGGTGCTGCCGCCCATCGACACCCGATTGGAAGAAAACCGCGACTCCAAAGAGCTGACCAAGCGCGTCCAGGCGATCATGGCCGAGGCCCTGGCCCAAATGCGTCAAGAGCCCGAAGCGTCCGGGTTCGCTGGCTGAGGCGAAGGCGTAGGCCGCTCGTTCCGCGACGATTGCATCCACACCACTCCCGATCCCGACAGGGCCAACATCGAACAAGACACTCGCAGTCCGATTCCTGCACAGTTTTGTCCACCGTGGTGTTTCCGTCCTCCATATCGGGTGGCACAAGAATTGACCTAGTCTCGGATGTTCGTTTCTAACCCATTGGAGTGCATCATGCGGCTGTTCCCCTTGTTTCTCGTCCTCAGTGTCGCGATTTCCTATGCCGAAGAATCCATTTCCCCGAATCCGGTCGTTCGCATGTCCTTGGGAATTCCGGTGTTGTCCGTACTCGGTGAGCTAGGTCTCGAGGGGCGAATTCTGGTTGGCTCGGATGCATCGCCTTGGCGATTTGGTGGAGAGGCAATCGGCCTCTCGGAATTTTCTTTCGACCAGCCCTCCAGAGGCCTGAGTGCCACCAACGCCTGCCTCGGTTACGAATTTTCTCCCACTGGCCCCGTCTCCGTGATGTTGATCGGGGGCTTGGGCTGGGCAAAGTGGACCGATCACGGCGCACTGATACCCGATGAGGGAATGTTTCACCTCGGAAATACTTACGAAAGCGTCAAAGGATCCGGCCCCGCGCTTCTGGTCGAAACCAGTGCCGGAAGTTCCTTCGGCAGGGTGCTCGGTATTTCGATCAACGGTGGAGTGTTGTTGAGCCATCATCCCACCGCCTTCGCGGATTTGATGCTGGATGTCGGGAATTGGTGAGCCGTTGCCCAGGTCGACCCGTACAACGCCAACGGCAAGTTGTGTTCCTCGGCACCCAGGCCCAGGCCGAGCGGTCTCAATCCTCGACACACCGCAGGGAGAACCCAAAAATCTTGTCCTTGTCCATGCGACTCATGTTGGGGTAGTTGGCATCTAAGGACCGCCACCACGCGTTCGAAGCGTTCTCGGTGGCCGACCAAAAGTCACCTCCATTGCCAAGGCCACCAAAGGTCTCGGCGTAGCCGCGAAAGCCCCCCGGCAAACCCGTGAAGCCGTAAAGGTCCAATCCGTTGTCGTTTGGAGACCAACCAGTTTTTGACTTAAGCTGCGCACCCGCATATCCAGGTCCTCCCGTAAAACCCATCAGGGTCGTCCACTCGGCATCCGAGGGAACGTGCCAACCGAACGGGCAAATTCCTCGCACGCCGCTGGGGTTGCTGGTGCTTGAAGCCGCACCTGCCATGACGGCACTCCAGGTGTACAGACGGCCATAGGTGTCACAATTCGCCGAAATGTTCCCATAGCACCAGCCAGAGTCCGCACCGGCACTTTGGTAGTTCAGGTTCTGAGCCATCCAGGTTTGGGACTGCAGCTTGACATACTTGTAAGGCTGCTTGTCTCGTGAGTCCGTAAAGATGCCGGTCAAGGAAGTGTCGATGGGCGTCACCATTCCAGAGGTATCCAAATTTGCCAAGGCAATGCGGGCCACCACCTGCCATCTCCATTGGAACAGCAACGTGTCCACAATCCCCTGCGATCGGGCGGCTATTGTTTGTTGTAGGGATCGGGCCGATTGTAGGGATCGGGCATGCCCGATCCTTACAACGGTCCCGGCCAAAATCGTTTCCGGCCGCCCGTTCACCGTGACCCGCAACCATGCCATTTCCGTTCCCGGCAACGCCATTGGAAGGTGGTGCGAACCGGCACCCAAGCGCGCGCTGGGCAGGCGCCCCTGCAGGGAGCCCTTCAGGTCATACGCCTCCACGGAAACCATCGACGGTTCCCGAAGCGTTAGTTCCACTGCCTTGCCCGTCCAACGGGCTTGCGAGGTCGCGAGGTTTCGTGCGTCAATTTCTGTCGTGACCAAGGACCAAGCCCCGGTCGTGTCCGACCTGGTGTTGGTGCCCGCCAGAGCCAACGACACATACACATCCGTTAGACGGTGGCCAGCCAAATCGGTCACGGTACCGGATACGGCAGCGAAGCAAGGGAGGCTGGACAAGGCCAGTAAGGTGAGAAGGACAAAGGATCGTTTCATGGAAAACCTTGTGGGATTCATTCTGCCCCCGCGTTCAACCGCACCCACCTTTGGGCCGCGACTTCCGAGGTGAAGACCTGCTCCTTGCGGGACAGGTCCAGCCGGTACTGGGCGTAGCGGCGTTCTCGCAGCTTTTCGAGCACCTGGACGGCCCGGCGGGCCTCGATCAGGGCTGTGCGCGCCTTCTGGGTCGCCAAGGCCGCCTCGATGCAGGCTTGGCGCTGGGAGGCGATGTTGCGGTTCTGACCCTGGGACCATTCCAGGAACAAGGATTGGCCTTGGGCCCAGATCTCTCCGGATCGCGCCGAGGTTTGGGCTTGGATTTCGTTCGTGAGGTCTTCTTGCAAGACCACTAGGGCGTCCCGCGCGGCCTGCTCGCGGGCGACCATTTGGCCCAAGAACTTCTTGGCGGTTTCCTCATCCCGACGACGCAGCCGCAACACTGGCTCGAGCCGGAATTGAAAACTCATTTGCGGGCGCCGGGTGCGGGCATTTTGGCGGCCTGACCCATTTTAACAAGTTCTGCCCGCGATTCGGCGAAAGGTGTCGATTCTTCGCGGCCTTGGCGCAAAAAGGGCTGCCATTTTTCGCGCAACTTGATGGCCAGATCGACCCGTGGATCGGATCCTTTTTGGTAGGCGCCCAGGGTGATCAAGTCTTCGTTCTCGCGGTAGATGGCCATCAGGGCCAACAGCTCCCGCGAGGCCTTGCGGTGCTCTTCATCGATCACGTCGCCCATGCAACGGCTGATGGATTTCAACACGTCGATGGCGGGAAAGTGGTTTTTGTTGGCCAGGTCTCGCGAGAGCACCACGTGGCCGTCCAAGATGGAGCGGATCGCGTCGGCGACCGGTTCTTCCATGTCGTCGCCATCGACCAGCACGGTGTAAAGCCCCGTGATCGAGCCTTTGTCGGAAGTGCCCGCGCGTTCGAACACCTGAGGCAACAAGGCGAACACCGAAGGGGTGTAGCCTTTGGTGGCCGGGGGTTCGCCAATGGCCAAACCAATTTCGCGCTGGGCCATGGCCAAGCGGGTCGAGCTGTCCATCATCAACAACACGTCGCGACCTTCGTCGCGAAAGCTTTCGGCGATGGCGGTGGCGGTGAAGGCGGCCTTGACACGAGCCACGGCGGGCTGGTCGGACGTCGCGCAAACCACCACTGATCTGGCCAAGCCTTCGGGGCCCAGATCGCGTTCCAAGAATTCCCGGACTTCGCGGCCGCGTTCGCCAATCAGGCAAACCACGTTGACTTCGGCTTCGCAGCGCTTGGCCAGCATTCCCAACAGAACCGATTTGCCAACGCCCGATCCGGCGAAAATCCCCAAACGCTGGCCGCGGGCCAACGTCAAAAATCCGTCCAGGGCGCGCACTCCGGTGCCCATGGGTTTGTGGATGCGCATCCGTGTGAGCGGATGCGGTGCGGCACCCGTCACCGGCCTTCGGTGTCCACCCAAGGGGCCTTTGCCATCCAGGGGGTTTCCCAGACCATCCAAAATTCGTCCGATCAAATTGGGTCCGGTGGGAGTCATCAGCGGCTTTCCCGTGGCAACCACTTCCAAGCCCGGTCGAATCCCTTCCATTCCTCCCAAAGGCATCAACAGCGTGGTTCCTTCTCGGAATCCCACCACTTCGGCCATGCCAAACAGCGCGTCTCCGGCGGCCAAGGCGCACAGTTCGCCGATTCCCGCGGCGGGTCCCGACGATTCCACCAACAGACCCACCACCCGCGTGATGCGTCCGCGGACTTCCACTGGATCGCAATCCGCGATGGTGCGCAGCCAGGTGGAGGTGCGGTCAGGCGGGAAGGTGACCACGCGGGCGCTCCTCTTCCAGCGCCTGGGCCAAAGCTCGTTCGACATTTTCTGTCAAGCGCGGAATGCGGGCATCGATGGTTCCGGTGTCGGTCTCGATCACGATGCCCCCACGGCCAACCGATTCATCGGGTTCGATCACGACCTTGCGGGCGCCTCCACGGCCTCCCCACAATTCCTTCTCGACTTCCAGGGAAGTGAGATCTTGGGGATGGCAGCGCAAGATCACGCGCGCTTCCGAGCCGAGCTTGCGCAAGGCCATGCGGGCGACATGCATGGATGCCTCGCCGGGAATTTCGCAGGCTTTGCCCACGATCCGCCGCGAGATGGCCATGGCCAGCTCCATCAAGCGCGATTCCCAATCCAGATAGACCTGTTCCAAAGACCGCTCGATGGCTTCCAGGCGCGAGCGAATCGAGGCTTCGACCTCGCCGAGCTTTCGTTCGGCTTGGGCCTGGGCGATGGCTCGGCCCGAGGTTTCTCCGGCGGTTGTCCCGTCCTTCAGACCCTTCTGGTAGGCCTCGTCGCGCCCGACGACCAATTGCCGTTCGTACTCTTCCTTGCGCGACTTGAGTTCGGCTTGGGCGGTCGCCAAACGGGTTTCCAAATCGTTGATCTTGGCTTGTTTGGGATCGCCCCCGCGCGAGGTAGGCAAGGTGATCAGATCGAAAGCGCTTCCCGCCAGGTCGTCGAAGGAAAGGGCCTTGACCGAGGACGTTCCGCCTCGGACAATTCCTGACACCTGGGTGGGGCGTTCGGACGGGTCCATCGGTTAGACCACGATCTCGTCGCCGCCGCCGCGACCGGAAATGACGACTTCGCCCGCGTCTTCCAGACGGCGCACGCTGTCGACGATCTTCTGCTGGGCTTCTTCCACGTCGCGCAGTTTCACGGGTCCCATGAACTGGATTTCTTCCGAAATCATTTCCGCGGCGCGCTTGGACATGTTGCGCAGGAACTTGTCGCGGGTGTCGTTGCCCGCGCTCTTGAGCGCCAGCGCCAGCACCTTGGAATCGACTTCCTTGAGCACGCGCTGCATCGAGCGGTCGTCGAGCATGATGATGTCGTCGAAGACGAACATGAGGTTCTTGATCTCGGTGGCCAGTTCCGGATTTTCGCGCTCCAAATGGCCCATCACGTTCTTTTCGGTGGCGCGATCGGCCATGTTCAACAGTTCGGCCAAGCTCTTCACGCCGCCCACTTCCGAAGTGTCGCCGCCCACCAAGTCCTTCATTTCCGCCGCCAACACCTGTTCGATGTTTTCCAGCACGTCGGGCGTGATCGATTCCATGGTGGCGATCCGCTGCGAGACGTCGAACTGCAGGTCTTGGGGAAGCGCACCCAACAACCGGGCCGCCATCGCCTTGTCCATGTGCGCCAAAATCAGCGCGATGGTTTGGGGATGTTCCTTTTGGATAAAGTTGACCAGCTGGTTGGCGTCGATGTCCGACAACATGTGGAAACCCGTGGTCCGAATCGCCTTGGTGATCTTGGCCAGGATTTCTTGGGCGCGGGCCGGTCCGTAGGTGGTTTCCAAAAGGTCTTTGGCGTAATCCAGGCCACCTTGGGAAACGTATTGCTGGGCCAGTCCCATGGTGTGGAACTCTTGGAGGGCCGCCTCGCGCATTTCCTGCGTGACGCCTTCCAATCGCGCGATTTCCTTGGTCAGGGTTTCCACCTCGGCCTCGGCAAGTCCCTTCAAGATTTCCGCTGAAGCTTCGCGCCCCAAGGCCACCATCACAATGGCGGCTTTTTTGGGACCGGGAATGTCGTAGATCGCGTCGGGGCCCCCCAGTTTGAGGCCTTTCTTGCGATCCGCTTCCTTGTAGAACTGCTTGGCTGCCATCGATCAGCGCCCCTTCTTCTCGTTGGTGAGCCCTTCTTGCAGCCAGTTTCTGACCAACTTGGCGAATCCGCCAGGCTCGGCCTTGGTCATGTATTCGAGCTTGGAAAGCAGTTCGTTGACGCGCATGGCCTCCGTGTAGACCTGGTCTTCCTGCTCTTCGTCGGTCATTTCCTGAGGAATCACCTCGGCATAAGCGGGCTGCGGCGGCGTCATGGTCTCTTGGAGGAGTCGGATCAACGAGCGCAACAAGAGCAGGCCGGCAATGATCACGAGTCCCATGATGCCCCAACGGATCCAGTTGTTCCAGGGCAGTGGCTTGCGGCTCATTTCCTCCAGCGCCAGCGAAACCACGGGGTTCTCGAACTTGACGCAAGTCACGAAGACGTTGTCGGCTCCCGGTTGGGCGCCCACCGCGTTGCGGACAAGTTCTGTCAACTGGGAGACCTCTTCGGCGCTGCGCGCCCTCCAAACCTGGGTGGGCGTTGCCTTGGAATCTTTCGTTGCCGAGGTGTCTTTCACTTCCTCCCAGCGACCATCGACGGCCACGCTGACCGTCACGCGTTTGCGCATCGATCCGGGGGCGCTGACGGATTTGACCACGGTGCGATCGATTTCGTAGTTGGCGGTTCGGGTATCGCGGGAAACAGTCCCTTCGGACGGGGAATTTTCCTTGGCTTCTTCTTCGGTCTGTTCCGACCGGACCACCTTGGATTGGGGATTGAAACTTTCGGCGGTCTTCTCGGTCTGGTCGAAATCGATGTCGGCCGAGACTTGGACCCGGTGGTTTCCCGAGCCCACGACCCCGTCCAAGATTTCGGAAACCTTGTTCTGCAATTGGACTTCCACTTGGGCGCGGATCTCGTTGTTGGCTTCGCTGACCGCCGAGGGGCCATCGCCTCCGCCGCGGTTCAAGACCCGTCCATCGCTGTCGAGGATCGTGACATTGGATGGTTTCAAGCCCTCGACCGAGCTCGCGATCAACTGGGCGATTCCCTTCACCGACTTGCGGTCCAGATCCTGGCCCGGCTTCATCTTGATGACCACCGACGCGGTGGGAGGCTGGTCTTTTTCCGTGAACAAGGATGGCTTGGGGATGGAAATCAAAACCCGGGCGTTCTCGACTTGGCCCAATCCCGAAATGGTGCGGGCGATCTCGCCTTCCAGGGCGCGCCGGTAATTGATATTTTGGACAAAATCTGTCAGTCCAAGTTGGGTCTTGTCGAAAATTTCCCACCCGACAAATCCGGATCGAGGCAGGCCTTGGGCGGCCAAGGTCAGGCGTTGCTCGTCGAGCTTTTCCTTCTTCACCAAGATGTCGCGGCCGTTGTTGTCCAGTTTGTACTCGACCTTGGAAGCCTTGAGTCCTTCGACAATCTGGGAAGCTTCGGGGGCATCGAGATTGCGAAACAGGGTTCCGTAACCCGATTTGGATTCGGATTCCTCGACCTGCTTGGTGACGCCAGGCCAGACGATCAAGCCGACCAGGCCCAAAAAGGCCAGGATGGCAGAAGCTCCCAAGACCAGCTTCTGGCCTCGGTCCAGCTTTCTCCAGACTTCGGAAAGTCGCACCAAAAATTGACGGAGGTAGTCGAACATGGCTTACTAGACCTGCATGCGCATGAGTTCCTGATAGGCGTCGAGAGTCTTGGAGCGAATCTCGAGCATCAGGTTGAAGCTGGTCTTGGCCTCAGAAACGGCGGCCATGACCTGGTGGACATCCTTGATTTCGCCGGAAACGAATTTTTCGATCGAGGCGTCGGCCTCGTTTTGCATCGAATTGACATCGCCCAAAAACCCTTTGAGCGTGTCTTCGAAGGAAGGCGCTTTGGGGTCGTGGACCTGGAGCGGGCTCCCCAAAGTTGCCGGTGCCCCGACAGGAGAGAGACCGGGATTGATTTTTTGGATGGGATCCACTGGATTTCCTCCTATTCGGTTCAGGCGATAAAATCGACGAAACGGCCCTTCACGGGTCCCTTGACAGATTGGGCTGCGACTACAGGATCCACTGGGCGAGGGGTGCTTGTCAAGGGTTTGTTCGCGACAGGACTTGTCCTAGCCGGACTCAACCTCTGGACAGCGGCTTCGCGGGTGGCGAAAAACGCATCGTAGCGGGCGGTGGAGGCGATCGCGTTCATGGACTTAGATCTCCAATGCTTTGGTCAGCATCGATTTGGCCGAGCCCATGGCGGTCGTGTTGGCTTCGTAGGCACGGGTGGTCGAGATGAGGTCGACCATTTCCTGGACCACGTTGATGTTGGGGTAGGCCACGTACCCATCGCTGTTGGCGTCGGGGTGGCTTGGGTCGTAGACGAGTTTGGGAGGCGTCTCGTCCTGGGCGATTCGGTCGACCGTGACGCCCGACCCGACCTTGTCGTTTTGGACCTGAAACAGGTCCGAAGGGATGGGCAGGTGGTGGGCGTTGGTGGTGGCCCCGAGCATCGAGGCATCTTTGATCACCAACCGGGGGTTGACCTCGGTCGAGTCGGCGCGCAAGACGGCGGTCTGGCGCTTGTAGGGGCCGCCTTCGGCGGTGCGGGTGGTCTCGGCGTTGGCGATGTTGGAGGCGATCAGGTTTTGGCGCACCCGCATGGCGCGCAAGCCGCTTGCCGAGATGTTCAGGCCGGTGAAAAGTTGGACCATGGACATGGTTAGCCTTTCCCGGCGATGGCGGCGCGGAGGGTGCCGGTGCGTTCAGTCAGGAACTTCACGCCAGCGTTGAACAAGATTTGGTTTTCCGCCAGTTTGGCCATTTCCATGTCGATGTCCACGTTGTTGATCTGCCCTGGCTGAGTGGGCTCGTTGGGGCGATAGGCTTGGGGCTGGATGTGGTCCATGGTGGGGCGCCCAATCGACATGTGGTTGGCGTTGGTTTGGGCTCCCAGAAGCTGCTGGGGGTTCAGAGCCTTGCGCAATTCGCTCTCGAACGAGACTTCGATCCGTTTGTATCCAGGCGTGTTCACGTTGGCGATGTTGTTGGCGATGGCCTTCTGGCGAAGGGCCGAGGCGTCCAGCGAAAGCCTGACGGCTGGCTCGGAAGTGTTTCTGGAGATGGCTTTGTCGAAAATCACAATGGTCCAATAAAGCAAGGCGCGGGCCAAACACCAGACTGGCCTCTTGTCCCCAGCCATCACAATCTGAAAAGGGGGCAGAAAGTGCCGTTCTGGAAAGGGGAGGGAAGAATCTTCCCGATGGAAACTCTAGGTCTCGCGGCAGATCTAGAAAAGCCTAGGGCAGAAGTGGCGACGATTCCGTAAAAGGAAGGCCAACGAGATCGCCTGATCCTGGGCAATTCTCAACTACCATTTCGGATTCCATGCGCGTCCTTCTTTTGACCAACGAATACCCTCCCAACGTCGATGGCGGAGCGGGAGTCCACATCCAACACCTAAGCCGCGAGCTGTCTCGCCTA
>CAIKAA010000500.1 GCA_903825275.1 uncultured Fibrobacterota bacterium
ACGGTGACAAGGGGGATTCCAAGGATTCCTGGTGGTTTTGCCAGAACTTGCCCAAGTCTTGACCAAAGAGACAGGTTTTTTGGGGTTCCTGGAAAGGAAGAAGTTCGGCTGGATCTGCTGCCACTCCGCCGGGAAGTGGTGAGGGAGCTCGCAAAATCCAAAGGTCGTTCCAAAGATTGCGGCGAAGGATAGAGTCGAGAAGCAAAGGTCCTGGCTCCACCAGCACATCGTGCATTCCCTGGCTGCCACACCAGGAAATCAGGGCTTCAAGATCCAGAAGCCCGTGAAATTCGGGCAGTTGGACCCAAGCGGCGCACTTGGGCAAAGTCGGTGGCCTTTGGGTGATTCCCATGGCGGTAACCATGGCCCCTGGAGACCAGATCTTCAAGGAATTGGGAAGACCATTTTTTGGCCAAAGAACCAAGCGATGAGGCGATCGGCCCCGAACCTCACGAACGGAAAGTTCGGGATCATCGGACAAAGCCGTACGCCCGCCAATCAGGATGGCATCGCTCTGGGCTCGCAAGGAGTGGACGAATTGGCGCGATTCATTCCCCGTGATGGAAGTCCGAACCCCTGGGGCGCTGGCCAGATTTCCATCGCTGGAGAGGGCGATTTTTACCGTGACACGCGGCTTCCCCGTCGACAGAAAGTGTCCAAAACCAGCATAGAAGTCGTTCAATCGACCATCCAACGAGCATTCGAACACTTCCATCCCCGATTTTCGCAAGGCGTGCAAACCTTTTCCGGTCACTTGGGGATTGGGGTCGGTGGCTCCGACAATCACGGTTTCTATCCCTGCGAGGATGGCCGCTGCAGCGCAGGGAGGGCTTTTCTTTCCGGGAAAGGCAACGCAAGGCTCCAAGGTCACGACGAGAGTGCCTCCACGCGCCTTCGCTCCCGCCATTTCCAGGGCTTTGCGCTCGGCATGTGGGCGTCCACTTGGCGCGGTCGCAGCCTTGGCGACCAATTTCCCCGAGGTATCCAAAACCACGCACCCCACCGCCGGATTGGGCAAGGTGGTGCCTCGAACATTGAGGGCGAGAGCAAAGGCTTGTTCCATCCAATGGGTGGCGAGTTTGGAATCCATAGTTCCCAAGGATACTCGATGTGTAGATTCGACACCAAGCACAGATTTCCGGGAGATCCTATGGGAAAGACCCAAAACATCGACAAAACGAAATTCTTCAAGGATCTCCCCAACATCGGAAACGCGATCGCCAATCATTTGCACCACCTGGGAATTCACTTCCCTCGGCACCTAGATGCCAGCAAACCATTTGACCTGGATCGAACGATCTGCGGGAAGGTTGGGATTCCCCACAATTCCTGGATGCAAAATACTTACGGTTCCACCGTCGATTTCTCCCGAGTCGGCGCACCAAACCCGCGGTGGGAGGATGTCACATTGCGCAAGGCGAAGAATTGATGGAACAGAATCCGTCCCTGCGAAAGGCCTTTGCGAGCCACCCACGACAGTTCGAGACCTTTCGCTATGCCTATCCCGTCCTTTCGCGACGGTCGGGTGGACTGTCTTTGGGTGTCAACATCAACCCCGACCGTGTCTGCAATTTCAACTGTCCCTACTGCCAAGTCGATCGACGTGGGCAAGCTCCATCGCCACAAGTCGATCCCGCCGCCGTCACCTCGGAAGTAAGGGAATTGTTGGCCCGATTCGCCTCGACCGGATTGGCCGAAGCTTTTCCTGGAGTTCCTGTGCAGGAACGGAGATTGTCCGATGTGGCCCTATCCGGAGATGGAGAGCCGACTTTGAGACGCGAGTTTGCACAAATATGCCAGAATTTGTCCGGGCTTCGCGAGGAGTGGATCACTTCTGGAGGCACGCCATTCCAGCTGGTGTTGATCACGAACGCCACCCAATTGGACCGAGATCACGTGCTGGAAGGCCTCGAGGCCTGGTGCCAAAACGGAGCGGGAGAAATTTGGGGAAAGCTCGATGCCGGCACAGAAGCTTTCTACCAGACCGTGAATGTTACCCGCACGCCGCTTTCCAAAGTGGTCTCCAACTTGGGCGCGACAGCCGCGAGGTTTCC
>CAIKAA010000501.1 GCA_903825275.1 uncultured Fibrobacterota bacterium
GTCGCAAACCCGAAGACTTGGCCCCGTCATGGTGTTGCCGTTGTATTGGAAATAAAAATCCTTCACGACGGTGGCTTGGGTGCTGGGTGGAATGGATGCCGGCGAAGGACAAACCGGATCGCCAGCAAACCCAAACCGAACCACGCTGGACGTCGCCGGAGATCCCGCCACAAAGGTGCCGATGATCCCCTCGTAGGCGACCGTATTCAAGGTGAAGATTCCCGGGCCGACTTTGGTGGTCTGCCCAGGATTGCTGATTTCCAGATCCTTGCAAAGATCGCCGAACAAACCAATAACCGGCTCGGTGGTGATGACTCCAGAGGTTAACGTGTTGTAAAGCTGGATTTGCGGATTGAGAGTCACCCCCGCCGACCCGACAATCGTGCCAGTGGCACCCGCATAGAGGTAGGCACCGTTGGAGAAGGAAATGTTTGCTCCAGACTCCAGCGAGATCTTCACATTGGCAGGCAACACACTCAGAGCCGTGGATACCGAATGGGTTCCGTAGATCTTCATGATTTGATTGGCCTGGACCGCCGCGACCGCCGCCGCGATGGTTGGGTAAAGCCCCACGCCCACATCGCCAAGGGATCCTGGATTTTGGATCAGGACAAAACCCGTCCCAGGTCCAGGAAGAGCGTTGGGAGAGAGGACAATTTCTCCGGTTGGATCCACCTTCAACGAATATCCACCCAGGTTGACCGCGCTGTTCAAGAACACGACAACGCCCGAAGCCGTCGAGGTCACGTCACTGGCCAATCCAAGGTTGTACACATGGATCAGGTCGTCTGGCTGAGCTGCGGCGACGGCTGCCGCCATGGTCGCGTGGTCATTGGCGACCGGAACCCCAGGAAGCAAGGTGACCGCTGCGGGACGCCCCACAACTCGGTCCACCACTCCAATGGCGTCCCAGGCCTGAACCACCGGAACGGTCGTCACGACTTCCGACTGGGCTTCATGAATCCAGGCGATCCGGGCATCGCGGTATTGGGAAGTGGGAACCAAACGATTCATGTTGGAGTAGATCGCAATGTCACTGGCAGGCTGCCAACCCAAGCCGGTGATCGGTCCATACATGTGGCCGTTGTTGGAAGTCGCAGCGGCGACCCCATCGGAAAGCAGGTAAAAGGCGAAGCTTTGGACTGTGGAATTTTGGTGAACGCCACACTGATCGTTGGTATTGTCGCAGACCGCTGTTTTGGGAACCCAATTTGTGCCCTTGTACAGGCTTGGATTGTTGTTGGTTGCTGGGTTGCGAAGGTCCCTGAGTGCGGTGCCCGCCGGGCCAATGTCTTCCCCCATCAACCAGTCGGACTCTCCGTGGACAAAACCCGGATAGCTTGCCCGTCCATCGGGCTGGGAAGCCATTTCCACTGTAGTTCCAAAAATATCGGAATAGGATTCGTTCATGGCACCCGATTCGGCGAGATAATCCAAATTCGATCGATGGGAAGTGATTCCATGCCCGAATTCATGGGCAATCACATCTAATGCACCCATAAGAGGATAGGACGCATTCCCTGCACCAATATGCATTTCAAAGCCATTCCAAAATGCATTGACCACCCCTGAAGCATTGTCGGGATACCAAACTCGAGCCACCGTACCGAGGTTATCAAAGCTATACATTCCAAAGTGCGATTTGAGATAAGCTTGAGTTTGCCGGATATTGTTGGCATAAGAATACGATTGGGGGTCGATCGCTGCAAAGTTGCTGCTGCTCGGATGGTAAATCCAATCCGGAATGCCAACTTTTGCGACGGCCCAAGCTTTGTCTGAATTGTACAAATACCAACGATTCGGAGTGAAGGAGTTATCTCTCCATGCTTCAAAGGTTGCGGTTTGACCTGCGGTAATCGCCTCGGTCGGATAGACTTGACCCGTCACATTTTCATAAGCTCCCAACGCAGGAAAACCAGCGGGAGGAAGACTCTCAAGACGTACAAAGATATCGGCTTGATCCGCACACGATGGAGTCGCAAAGGTCAAAAGAGTGTAATGTTCCATGGTGTGGATAATTTGAGCTGTTGGCAAATTTACCCCACTCCCAATAAAAACGGGCGAGTTTCCAACCCAATGGTACCATTGGTAAGCAATGATGGGTCCAGTGGAGGAACTTCCCGACAAGTTGATTGGGCTGGAGTTGTAAATTTGAAGAATACTCCCCGCATTGGCTGTCACGGAAGGAGTACAACTCGTTTCGCGAATACTGCTTTCCCTGGAAAGGACTTCGCCGGTATTGGCGTCGCTAAAGACGGTCCAATATCCGGATTCCCCTTGAACCTGAACCTCGGTGCGATAAGCGAGGACGCCTCCGACCAATACAAGGGTTGGATCGGTCATCGCCGTCGCGTTGACGTCTACAAAACCCGCAAGGATTTGTTTCTTGGCCTCTTCCTTGGCCAATTTCGCAACCCCAGGATCATGGAGTCGACGCGCGAACTTTCCTTCGACCGATTCTAACTCACCAGTGGTATCGAGATGGATTGCCAATATGGAACCGTACACCTCGACTCCATTTTGATATTGTTGCAAACGCAAATGCAACTTGCCCTTCACATCTGTAAACTTGGTCTTGACTTGGAAGCTTATTTTCCGTGATGCATATTTGTCTTGAAAATATTGTATGACCTGGTTGATTTTATCTTGCTCGGTTTGAGGCGCAATTGATTGAGAGAAATTAAGAATCGACTTTTTAGGTGCATGAGTCCTTTTATGGTGATTGTAGGCTTTGATGCTGTCTGAATCGTAACCGGCATCACTCAATCCTTCCGAAAAGGAATGGGAACGCCCGACGGCACGGCGACGTTCCCCATCATTGTGTTCGGGCCTCACTTGGGAATTTGCTCCGGCAACAAACAACACTGCTGCAGCTAGGGCTATGTTTATTTTTTGGCGCATTTTATCTCCTTGATTTTTGGTTGGCAGGTTCAGTATTATTTTCGATTCCGAAGGAATTTCGTTGACCACAAAAAGCGTTCTGCCTCTGGGTATTTTTTGGAGAAATTGATGATCCGTTTAACGAATCTCGCCCACAACGCGAGACTAAATCATGAGTCAAATCCAGTGGTTAGCGTTCAGTACAGTAAAACAGGTTCGAAATGAAGTCGGTCGCTTCGCGATCTTAAGAGCAGAGGTTGATGACCGAATCGAACAGGCAAGAGCAGGTCCAATTCCCCATCGCTGACTTTAGCCGTCAAGGGATACAATTTCCCCATCGAATCCAATAGTTCCAACGGATACCATCCTTTTGGATGTAACCCTAGCCCATGAATGAGGATCGAATAATTTTTAACCTTGAGGCTCCACGAACGGAGGCTTTGGTTTGACTTAGGCAAAACAAACGTGGACGAGTCCACCGCATTACTGAGAATCAACCCCGCATTTCCTACAACGACAGATTCCGATCCGTTCGTCACGACAGAGTTCAACTGGGAGCGAACTCCTGACGAAACTTCATGACACGATTGGCCTGGCCGGATTTCGGCGAAATAGGAGGTGCCTGCAGATCCATTCGGCTTCTCTCCAGCCAACATGACCAGCGAATCCCCCATGCCCCCAATCCCAAAAACTCGTTTGCCCATTGCATCCGGGTCGACCCAAACCAAGGTGTCCGTCCAAGTCTCACCATCCAAAGAATGACGAATCACGTTTTGAAGAGTGGCCCCTGCGGCGATTCCGACCGAAGCGACTTTGCTTGCCGACAACCAATAGCCAGATGGCAAGATTTCAATCGGGCCTAGCGACAAGCCTTGCACCGAATAGGCCCCCAATACATTGCCAGAATCGGCCCACGAGCCGTTGGAGCGACGCACGAAACGCTCGCCATTTGCTGTCAAGGCCCATACGGCTTGCGGAGTCACGACGATCTTCGAAAACACGGTCAAGGGACCAAGTGTATCGGCAGAAAAGGCCGAAAGATCTGGCGATATTCGAAAGATCTTGCCGTTGCTCGCCGCGATCCAAAAGCCATCGGCCGCTCGAGCTTTCACATCGTATAGAGTGGCACTTTGGGTATTGAAACTGGAAAGTTGCCAAGTTTTTCCACCATCACCACTCGACACGATTTCACCCGTGGAAGCAACCGCGACACCCGTTCCACCCAAGAACGCCACCGCCACAAAATCGGCCGCTACCGGAGCATTGACCTTGGTCCAAGTGTTTTTGGAACCGTAGAGGAGCGTCTCGGATCCAACGGCTACGAACCCACCAGGCACCGAGGCAACATCGACCAAATTGCGAATGGACAGCCCGACTCCCACAGGAGTCCAAACATTGTTTGCCTGGCAAACAAATACAGGAAGCAGTATTAAAAGAATACTTGATGCTTTGATCATGAAAACCCCAATCTATCCCAGGCGACTTAACCAATAACAAATGTCAACCTCAAAACTCAAAAAAGGATTTGAGGATCGATTAAAATGAAAGAGGTTCCAAAAATAGTTTAAGACTTTGCCCCAATGCCTTACGGCTACTCTAACAGTACTCTAAAATATTCCTCCTTTAGCCATATCCAAATTGTTTTTTGATTTTTTTCAGAAGCGCATTGGTTGTCCATACCGGAATGGTATCCGCTCTAATCGCCCTACTTCGGGCCGAACTAAACCACCCCGCAGCCCTTGGCATCCAAGGTGCCCTGCCGGTTTCGTAGTGCCGTAGCAGTCGGCAATCTCGGGGACCATCCATGGTGCCCCGCCGATTTTGCTTAGACTTAGCCGTCAACCAAGTTCATGGCGAACGCGGCCCCCCTCTTGATCGCGCCTGGGTTCAGACCTTCTTCCCGCCTTCTTCAATTGCGCCGTCGGTGGGAAGAAGATTTCAGGCCTCAATCGAACTGGGGCCCTCCTGATCCCTCTCCATGTCGGGATCAGGAGGTTGGCTTGCCGCAAGCGATCACCAATGGTCATGAGGATCATGCGCAGATCGTGCCTCCCGAAAATCGAGGATCTTCAGGTAACTTGAAACCATGACAAGCACTCTCCAATCCCGATGGGATGAATCGCCTCGGGA
>CAIKAA010000502.1 GCA_903825275.1 uncultured Fibrobacterota bacterium
AGAACGGCCAGTTGCTAGATGACGAACTGCCCTCAAAAAACATCGAGGCTTGGGAGCAATTGGTCCTCGACGTGGCCGCCTCCCGATTGAACCGCGAACAAACCACCGAGCGATTGCGCGCCTTGTTGGGTTGATCGGTTCGACAGCCCACCTGACTGGCTTTGGTCCTTCTCTTTGGCGAGCAGAAAGACCCTTTTTCCATCGATGGTTTCTGCGATGGCAACGGCCTCACCGCCGACCGACAAAAAACCGCGACAAGGGCGGCTTTCTTCTTCGGTCGGTGGGAATTTTGAATCCCCTCTACTTGAGCTGGAAATTAACGAACGGCGGGAACCAGAAAGCTTTGCACTTCTTTGGCCGAACTGATCTGGACCACCATGGCCGGTCCGTTGGGCCGCTTTAGGCTAAAGGTTCCCTCTCCCGAAGCCCGTGCCAAAACCTTGCCGGAAACATCCAGAAGGGTCACCCGGGTCAGTCCCTGGGAACCCGAGATGGTCAGAACCCTTCCCTGAAGACTCCAACGAATCTTCGAGGCCGAGTCGCCCATTCTCTGGTCTTGCAAAGAAGTGGTGATCGGATCAAAGGCCCGCAGATGGGGGGTGACATTTCCGTTTGCCAAAACCCAGACCGTGGCGAAATTCCATCCCACAAATTTTGCCGAAATCGCCAGTTCCGCGGTCGTTAGGCCGATCGCTCCGCCGCTGGGAATCCCGTCACCCACTCCAATCAAAACTCCCGTCGATTCCATGTCCCAATAGCAGTTCACCATGGTCCCCGAGTCGTTTCCGATCAGGCCACCGGCCAGGAAGGAGCTGGTGATCACGAGCTTTCCGTTGGCAAAACCTTCGATCAACGCCCCGCCATTTTGTCCCACCAAGCCACCCACATAGGCGTTGGTGCCAGTGCCGGTCACGGCTCCGGTCGCATAGACCGATCGGATGGTGTCCCCTGCATTCGACTTGCCGACCAAACCACCCGACAAGGAATTGATCCCGGTAGCGGTCGAGGCTCCCGTTGCATAGGCCATGTTGATCTTGGTCGTCGAAGACATCACACCAACCAATCCTCCCGATATGGATTGGATTCCGGTCGAAGTCACGGCTCCGGTGGCATAGGCTACCCGAAGCGTCGTGGTTGCCGACATCTCGCCCATCAATCCACCCGAGATGGAATGGATTCCCGACGAGGTTACGGCTCCCGAGCAATGGACTGTGTCCAGAAACGTTTTGGAGGCAGCTCCCACCAAACCACCCGCCGTGGAATAGATTCCAGTGGTCGTCGTGGCCCCCAGAGCCTGGCTGGAGAGAATGGTGGAGGAATCACTTTTTCCAACCAGTCCTGCGGCCTTGCCATGGTCGGCAGTGGCGGTCACGGCTCCCGAGGCTTGGCAGAATTCGATGGTGTCTCCCATGCTATAGCCCACGAGGCCTCCGACATCAACCGAGTCCCCGGTTGCGGCCACGATCCCCGCAGCGGTGCAGCCATGGAGGTGACCCTGATGAGAAAAACCAACCAAGCCCCCGAATCGCGCCGAAGCATAGGTCACGGAGAGGGCTCCGGTTGCGTAGCAGGAATCGATCTCGCCCGAATTCTTCCCGACCAACCCTCCGAGGATCTTTCCGGCAAGCACCGTTCCCGTGGCATAAGAATGCTGGATCGGACCGACATTCACGCCCACCAATCCCCCCCCGTAGATGGCGCTGTCCCCCGAGACCACCCCAGTTGCGTAACTTCCCAAAATCGAGCCCGTATTGACGCCAACCAATCCTCCCACTTGGCTGTTTGCCGTGTCACCTGTGACGGCGTTGGTTGCATAGCAGTACTTGATTTGTCCCCCGTAATTTTTGGCGACCAATCCCCCGACTTCATGCGACCCAAGGATGGTTCCCCCCACGATCCCAAGGCTGTCGACCAATGAGGCCGGGCCCAGGAGTTCGAACAGCCCCGCCGATACCCCGGGCCGATGGATCATCATCGCGCTAATGGTGTGGCCGTGACCGTGCAAGACACCCGAGAAGACCAATGGACGAAAGCCGCTGTCCCCATGGGCGGTCACGGAAGGCGCAGCATCGATGTCCGCCACCAAGCGATAGGTGGCGGCATCGGAATAGACCCCTCTGCCCATGGTGTCAAGATCGGCGAAATCCTGGACCAGATAAGGGTTCACCGAGGTGCCGGTTCCCGACATCACTCCCAACGAGGCGGACGCGGTGAGGGCAGCCAAACCGACCAGGACCACACAATGTTGGACCATAGAGGTCTGCGGGGCGCAAATGCTCTTTGAACCCAAGTCCTGCTTGGGTCCGGATTGGAAAAACGTTTTCATTGGATAACTCACTAATTAAGAGGAACGCAAAACTTCCAGAATCTCGCTCTAAAGTCAATCCGGGACCAGATCCCTGCCA
>CAIKAA010000503.1 GCA_903825275.1 uncultured Fibrobacterota bacterium
GGCCATATGAAGATCAAACCCACCGATTCCAGCATTGACGCTCGAATAAACGGTGGTGAATGTGCCGTTGCCGACGGATTGGAGCATCCACACGGCTCCCTGACCAGGACGATACAGCATCAAATCTTTCTTCTTGTCGCCGTTGAAATCCAGCGAAAGAATGCGATCTGCGCCTGACAGGAGATCGAAACCATTCAGTCCGCCAAATTTGGCGACCACGGCCGTGAAGGTGCCGTTGCCGTTGGAATGGGCGATCCAGATCGCACCGGCTCCGGGACGATACAACACCAAGTCGTCCTTGCCGTCGCCATCGTAATCGGTGACCAAAATTTGGTCGGCAGTGCTCTTGAGATCAAACCCGGCAATGCCAGCAAAATCAGCCTTTTTGGTGACAAAGGTGCCGTTGCCATTGCCTTGCAAGATCCAGGCTGCTCCGGTACCGGGGCGCGCAAGGATCAGGTCGCCAATGCCATCGCCATTGAAGTCCAGAGGAATGACCACATCGTTGGCGGAGGCCATGTCAAATCCATTGATGCCACTTTGCTTTCCGTTGATATAGGAATTGTAGACGTTGACAAATCCTGCCTCCCCAAGGCTCTTCTGGATGTAGAACGCACCTGCACCGGGACGGTACATGATCAGGCTCTTCTTCCCCGAACCATCGAGATTGAAGGGAATCACGCGGTCGGCGGTCGACCGGAGGTCGTAACCAGCAACACCCGTCAGACTGATGTTGTAGTTGAGGACTTCGTTACCGATGACAGGCGCACCCGTCATGACATAGGTCCCGTAGTGCTGGACCAATCCATAGGAAATCCAACCGTACCCTCCGAGCCCCCAAGCGGTGCCCCACGAATTCATCAGCTTAAAGGCCTGCTTGGCGTCGTCATATCCAATCAAGACCAGTGCGTGACCTCCACGAGACACTCCCGTTTCAACATCGTAGATCGGATTGGCCGCGCTCAAGTTATCGAAGTCAGGAAATACGTTGATGCCAATCACAACGGCTTTTCCCGCCGAGAGATAGGTCTTCACCTGGGTCACGTTGTTGGGAGGAATCGCCGACCAAACTGCACCCTTGTAATGGAGGGCATCCGGTGCGGCATAGGCAGGCAATGCAACGTTGTAACCATACGCGGCACCGGTGTAAGGCGCTTGGGACAACGTGGCTCCGCCCTTGGTCTGAAGCAGATTGAAGGCATCACCAAAATAGGCGCCACCGCCATCCGCGGTCTTTGCGACATGGATTTGGTTGTAAATCCATGCGGGGCTAAACCGATGACCGCTGACGTTGGTCGATCCCCATCCGATTGAATTTCCCACTTGCTGGGAAAACAACCCATAACCCACCGCCCAAGCCACGCAGCTGCCAAGACTGCCTTGGTCGCCCGGCGTGGGGAATTGCGCGGTCAAATCAACCGAAGTGGGAAGGGTCCCCTTGAGCAATGTCGGAGCGACTGACAGCAGTTTTTCCGAGCCGCCGAAGAGCAATCCAGTTGGATGCGCTTGGGCCGATACTGTACCTGTCGCGGCTAGTGTGGCCGCAACCGTTAACGCGCCCAAGGAATGCTTGGACGTCAAAAAATGACCGGAAAACGGGAACATTGGGAATTTCCTTGCGTAAAAGGTTTGGTCTCGGCGCGAGGATCTTGCAGAGCTCCGAAACCGTTCAACAACTCCATCTGCAAGTGGGAAAAAATAAGCGCGAGCTTGACCCAGGTGTCAAGCCCCGAAATCAAATGCGGCACATATGAAATCATAAGTTCTGGCGAGGGGCATCGCCAGAACTTGTCTAGACACTTATTGACTCCACACAACAATCCACTCAGATTCGTGCAAAATCACACCCTAGGCTGGCACCGCCAGATTCTGGCTAGAGTCGATCAATAGGCAAACCAAGCGGTTTGAAACATGCCAGAACCAGGGCGATAGGAGATCACCTCACTCATCCCATTTCCATCTTGGTCGACAACCAAAACTTGGTCAACGGTCGAACGAAAATCGTAACGACCAATTCCTGTCGTACTGCTCCAATGATTGACGAAATTGCCTGCCGACGTGCCGCGCGCAATCGCTAGCTTCCCCGACCCGGGGCGATACAAGAAGATGTCGGAACGTCCATCCCCGTTGAAATCGCCGACAAGGACCCGGTCAATTGAATTCCTCAGATCAATTCCACCAAAACCTTCGCAGCTGGTCATCGTGTTGCTGAACGCGCCATTCCCGTTCGACTTCAACACCGCGAACAAACCCGAACCGGGACGGTAGAAGACGAGGTCGTCGAACTTGTCTCCATTCACATCCCCGACAAGCACCTGGTCGCTGCTGTTGCGAAGATCAAACCCTCCCATTCCGGAATTCGCACTGGAATAAACCGACGCAAAGGTTCCGTTGCCGTTGGACTTCAAAACCGAGATGGCGCCTTGACCGGGACGATAGAACACTAGATCTTTTTTCTTGTCGCCATTCATGTCCAACGACAGGATCCGGTCGTTGGCCGAGAGAAGATTGAATCCATTGATCCCCGATGTCGAAGCCACCACCGAAGAGAACGTTCCGTCGCCCTTGGAATGAGCCACCGTGATTCTGCCTGTACCTGGACGATAAAGAACCAAATCAGCTTTGCCATCGCCATCATAATCGGTGACCAGAATTTGGTCGGATGTGCTTTTGAGATCAAAACCGGCGAGACCCGCAAAGTCCGCCTTGATGGTTTTGAAGGTACCGTCGCCCCTTCCTTGCAAAACCCAGGTTTTCCCTGTCCCTCTCCCCGCCAAGATCAAATCGCCATTCCCATCTCCGTTGAAGTCCAGGGGAATGACCAAATCATTGACGCCGATCACGCCATAGGAGGCGAATCCACTGTTGGAAGAAAGGGCGGTTTGGTATCCCGCTTCGCCCAAGCTTTTCTGGAGGTAGACCATGGAGGTACCAGGCCGGTACATGATCAAACCTTTTTTCCCAGATCCATCGATGCTGAAAGGGAGGACTCGGTCACCAGCGGATTTCAGGTCCAATCCGCCCCCTCCATTCACACTGTAGTTGGTGTTCAGAACTTGGGATCCAAGGATGGGAGGATCGGTCATCACATAGGCCATTGAATATTGAACCATGGTGTAGGAAATCCAGCCATAACCCCCGAGCCCCCAATCCGTTCCCCAGGAATTCAGCAACTTGAACGCTTTTTTCGCGTCATCGTATCCGATCAAAACGATCGCGTGCCCCCCGCGGGTGAATCCGGAATCATTGTCAAAAATTGGATTGGCTGGACTTAAATTATCGAAATCAGGATAGACGTTGATGCCGATCACGACCGGCTTCCCGGAAGAGATGTAGGCCTTCAGTTGGGTCACATTGTTGGGAGGAAGCAAGGTCCATTGGCCGGATTTGTAGTGAAGTGCATCGGAAGCGGCCGTGCTCGGAAGTGCGTCATTGTAAGCGAAGGGCGCTCCATTGTAAGGAACCTGTGCCAGCGTGGCACCTCCCTTGTTGACCAAAAGATTGAACGCGTCACCAAAATAGGCGCCGCCGCCGTCCGGACTGTTGCCCACATGGATTTGGTTGTAAATCCAGGTGGGGCTGAACAGGTGCCCGGTGGTGTTCGTCCCTCCCCATTGGAGCTTGCTTCCCACCTGCTGGGAGAACATCCCGTATCCCACGGCCCAAGCCACGCAGCTTCCCAATGCTCCTTGATTGCCTGGAGCAGGGAACTGTGCGGAATGATCGACTGCCGTCGGGAGGGTTCCCAGGAAGATCTGTGGTGCATTCGCCAGAAATTGTTCCGACCCACCAAACAACAGACCGGTGGGATGAAGAGAGGCATAAGCCGTTGGAGCCAATGCAAGAGTGGCCGCAAGGGTGATGGTGCCCAAATCACGTTTGGACATCGCGCTAAAAGATAACGGATTCATCGAATATTTCCTTTGCTGAGAATTCAGTCCTAGGTATTCCATTCAAATTGACGAATGGTTGTGATGGCAGATAACCAAAAGACCACTTTCAATTTATTCCCAAGACAGATATTGTCCAACCTAAAATTAAATAAGGAAGGGTCTTGGCTTGTTTGTGGAGCAACAGTGTGAATTCGTTGAAAAGCATCCCATTGCCTCTGGGCGGTCGTGCTCGTCCCCGACGGCCTTCCCTAACCATTCGTGGTCTTCTTGCGAAAACCGCAAGCTCACATTTGGCGAGAGAGGAATAAAAAACCATCGTCTCGAATACACCGAAGCCAGTCACGGTGGCTCCACCTCCCCTGCCGCGCAACGGAATAGACCGTCGTTGGCTTCGGTTCAATCGCGCGTGTGCGGTGAACGGATGTTCCGGCTTTTCTCAGCCAAGTGAGGAAACGGTTCATCCCCGCGTGTGCGGGGAACAGCACGCGACCGGGAACAATCGGGGCGAAGGCCTCGGTTCATCCCCGCGTGTGCGGGGAACAGTCCGATCGATTCGCCCGAGGCTCCCTATAGAGCGGTTCATCCCCGCGTGTGCGGGGAACAGGGGGATGAAACAGGGAAACGGAAATACCGTATCGGTTCATCCCCGCGTGGGCGGGGAACAGAGGGATGAAACAGGGAAACGGAAATACCGTATCGGTTCA
>CAIKAA010000504.1 GCA_903825275.1 uncultured Fibrobacterota bacterium
CAAAGCGATCGCTTTCAGGAGATTTAAATGATTTTTGTGTTTCCAGAATTGGGCAGGATAAAAAATAAATTTTAATGGTGTTTGGGCTTTTTTTGATTGTTCACACAATAAATCGCCTCGAGGTGGCGGTGCACAAAATGGAAGAACATGAACAATATCGGGGTTGCACCCGTAGGATTCAATGACATGCTGACGACCTACAAACGAATCAACCAAAATTCCATGAGAAAATCGAATCATTCCTTGGTAAAGACGATCGCGAATTGCAATTTCTTTTTTGGTGGAAGACTCGGGAAAAGAGGGTTCATATCGGTGCATCAGGTCGTGGATTGTCGTAAGTGTTGGCGTATGGATGCAAAATGAATCGTAATCTTGAGAAGGAAATAATACCAAATCTAAACCAGTGGCGTCAATTCCTCTTGCCCAGGGAGAAAAAACTGAGTACAGCATTCGGTACATGTTTGATCCAATAGGAAGTTTCAAGAGGACTCTAGCCAGAAAGTCTTGAAACTTCGGGTTCCAGATCAAACAGAAATGAAGTCCCTTTTGCTTCGCTAATTCAGAATAATCCGCATATGGGCTAAGCAAATACTTTTCGTAGAGATTTTCCGGCAGACTTGCAATCGCTTCCAAGGCGGCTTGGTTGTATTGAAAAGTCCCGCCCGCAGACCGTTTCGCTGCAAGAAAAATCCCCACCTTTTTCAATTGTGATCCTTAAGGATTTGTTTCAGTGCCGTTGCTGATTCGACGATTTGCTCTTCTGTCAAAGCCAGCCCGCTGGGCAAGTAGAAGCCTCTGCGCGCAATCCGTTCTGAAACTGGCATGGAAGATTCTTTAAAAAGTCCCATTTTGTGAAAAACCGGTTGTTCATGCATGGGCCAAAAGAAGGGGCGTGTGCCGATCCCCTTGGCCGCAAGCCGCTTCATAGCCTCTTCGGCATCGAAGGGGACCGTATCGTCGAGGACAACCCCAAAGACCCAGTAAATGTTTTTGGCATAGGCCGTTTCCGCCACTGGCAACTGGATTCCTGGAGTGTCCTTTAAAAGGGATTGGTAGAGGCCACCCATTCGTCGCTTTCGTTCCACGAATAATTCCAGGCGTTCCAGCTGGGCGACGCCGAGTGCGGCCTGGAGGTTCGTCATCCGGAAATTCCATCCCAATTCTTCGTGGACGAATCGACGGGGTGGAGCGAAACAGAGGTTGCGCAAGGAACGAAGCTTGTCGGCCAGGCTGGGGTCATCGGTCAAGATCATCCCCCCTTCACCGGTGGTGATGTGCTTGTTGGGGTAGAAGCTAAAGGTGGAAATGTCGCCAAAGCTTCCGCAGGGACGATCCATCCACGTCTGCCCGTGCATCTCGGCCGCGTCCTCAATGATCTTGAGGTTGTGCTTTTTGGCGATTTCCAACAACGGTCCCATGTCCACCGGAAGCCCGTAGATATGGACAATCATGATCGCCCGGGTTTTGCGCGTGATGGCGGCTTCCAATTTGGAAAGATCCATGTTCCAGGTTTGGGCGTCGGAGTCCACCACCACGGGGATGGCTCCTGCCCGAACGATCGCGGCAGCGCACGAGATGATGGTGAAGGAAGGAAGGATCACCTCGTCCCCCGCACCGATCCCTAGGGCCACAACAGCGGCATCCAGAGCCACCGATCCGTTGCAGACCGCGATGGCGTATTTGCGTTGCACCCTCTTGGCAAATTCCTCTTCAAATTTCTTGAGAAAGGGTCCTTCGGAGGAGATCCATCCGGTATCGATGCATTCCAACAGGTATTTGCGCTCATTGCCATCGAGCAGTGGTTCATTAACCGGAATCATGGTTCCTCCGCTGTATATCGAACCAAGTTTGTTTCAATGGTCTGAAAACGGGTTTTGTCCATCTCCGCCGCATAAGGGCCTTGCTTCACCTCAAACATCTCCAGCTCCTCCAGGCACTCAAATCCATGCCCTCCATCCGCAAGCAACACAACATCTCCAGGCCCGAGGATGCGGCTGATTAGGTAGGATTTATCGTTGCGATAAAAGTCGACCCGCAACCGTCCCTTGCGAATAAACAGCACTTCGTTGGTAAAATGGACGGTCCGTTTGACTTCGTTGTGGACGTGAGGGGCGATCACCTTCCCTTGGGGATGGCGCATGTAGGCTAGCTGCTGGGAAAATTCATCCGGAGTGAAAAACTTCAGACCAGATTCCGAAAAGGATGAACGTACGATGAGGGCGAGGAGGTTTCCTTCCACCTCAATCCGTTCGATGGGGGGGGGCGCCTGTTCATTCATCTTGGGTTCCTTTTGTGTTTCTGAAGATCGAAAGAATACGAACAAGTTTCGGCCGGAGAGTGGGGTGATTCTTTCCGGCGATCCTACAAATAAAGGCCACAAGAGAAGCTCGACGACCGAGCTGATGTGCAGCGTATTTTGCAAGGTCGTCCCTTTGGCCAACAATTCCAAGTCGAGCCAAGGTCACCATGTGATTGCGCCAACAGCCTTCACCGACCTCGGACCGGATCGCCAACTCATGCTTCTTGGTCACGAAATGATATCCTGAAGCTTCTCTTCCCGAATCCTTGGAAATGGTTGGACCCTTGTGGAAATGATACCGAAACAAGGGTTCCTGGATGTGGTGGAATCTCCCTTTGGCAGCCAAGCGTATGGAGGTCTCCCACTCCTGATAGGAAGGCACTTGTTCATCGAGCAAGCCGATGCCCTGAAGTAACTCCTTCGAGACAAGCATTCCTTGAAACATCGGAGATGGTCTGGTCAGGGTCAATCTTCGTGTGGACGGACCTTCAGTCAAGGGAAGGTTCCAGAGGGAGTCCGTGCCGTTTTCACACCGCAGACAGTTGGAGTGAAAGACTAGATCCGGCTCCAAATCCAGGGACATCAACAGGGTCCATTGTTTGGAAAGCCTGCCCTGCATCCACTCGTCATCGGAATCCTGAAACGCGATCCAGGGTTGGGTCGCCTCGCGGATGCCGCGGTTGCGAGCAGCTTGAGCTCCTGCGTTCCTAGGCTGGCGAATGACTCGAACCAACTCTCCAAAGCTAGATGCGACAGATATTGTCTTATCCGTGGAGCCATCATCGATAACAAGGATTTCCTGTGGACGAACGTCCTGAGCTAAGATGGAATCCATGCATCTCGCTATCGTGGCTTCGCGATTGAACGCGGGAATCACGACACTCACAGGAACAGAGCTCATCGTTTTCTACTCCTACTTCTCGTGTACTCCCCAATGATCTCTGAGTAGATGTTCTGCAAATGCGCAGAATTTGACTTCGCATCGAAATTGGTTTCGATATGGTGTCGCCCTGCCTGTCTCATTTTCGAGTACGTCTCGGGATCCAGGTGGGCCATACGAACCAAGTTTCCGGCCAAGCTTTCAACGTCTCCTTCTGGAGAAAGGAATCCTGTGACGCCATCAAGGACTTCGTCCGGGATGTCGCAATGTGTCGTGCTCACCACAGGAAGGCCAACAGCTTGGGCGTCCAAGAGAACAACAGGGGCGCCACCTTCGCAATCCCGAGTGGATGTGTAACAGCTAGGGTGAAAGAAAGCATGGAACTGGGAGAGGAAGGGATACAGCTGAGTAAAATCGATGCCATCTAAAAAATGCACCGACTCAGCAATGCCCAAAGTCTTGGTCAAACCTTCAAGATCTGAGCGTTTCACATCCCCTTCGCGTCCCACGATGGTGAAGCTAGAACCCTGGGGAAGTCGAGGCAAGGCCATGGCGAACGAACGGATGGCGTCACCATGTCCCTTCTTGGCGGTCAGAGAGGCAATCTGGACGAAGTGAAATCCATTTTCTCTGCCTGGTGAAGACTCCGCGAAAGGAATTCCTTGGAGATCGACGCCCAGTCGACAAATTTTGAGCTTGTGAGCCGAGCATCCCATCCGCTCCAAAATCTTGACCCCATGACTTCCTTCACAGATAAACGCGTCGGCCTCCTGGAATAGGCGTTGGTAGCGAGCCCTCCACTGAGGCTCTGTGTAGGGAAATGATTCGTAATCCACGCCATAAAAACTGACGAGATGAGGAATTCGTGCCACCCGAGCCAACGTCAAGTTTTGCCACCCTACGAACGAAAAATGGCTGTGGATCAGATCGTAATGTCCCCGAAGAAGTCGGCCAAACACTTGTTCTTCAAGCCGAACAGCGCGGCGGAGTAGAAAATTCCATGCCCTACCCTGCCAAACCCTTTGAGGGTTTTCCAAGGGAGTGATTGACCTTCTAAGGTATTGGAAGGTCGGGACGTGAATCGAACCGGGAAGGATGGCATCCGTTAAAATGGTTACATCGGCACCGGGAAGGTTGGACAGCATCCGAGAAACCCAATTTTCCGTGGTTTTTAACCAAGCGTAAACACTTTGGAGGGTCCGGATTTTTGAAATGGCTGGCATCAGGGAGGCGGGACCAGCGTAGAAATTGGTGGCTTACGGGCAATTAGGGCATATCCCAGGGGCATGTTTGATTGATTGCCTGGGATCCAATTTCGTTGAAATAACCGGAATGCGATTTTCTGTAACAGCGACCCCAACTTTTGAAACAATCGTCCCTTTTGGTGAAGCCATCGAATGGTAAGATCAATGGCTACGTATTTTAGATTGCCTACGCTTTCGATTTGTTCGATTTGAAGCCCTGAAGACTCTAAGAGAGCAATCAAGCCATGCTTGGTATAACGGAAATAATCATAAGGCTCTTCATGCAGCCAATAGGCAAACGGAACTTGCAAAAACATCCGACCACCCGGACGAAGAATTCGAGCGATTTCTGACAATAGATGCTCTGGATACCGAATATGCTCAAGGACACTTGTTAGAATGGCCGAGTCAAACTCGGAATCTGGAATACCAAGAGGCAGATTTAAATCTGCGAATATATCAATCACTTTGTTTTCGTGCAGCGAGGATGGCCAATCAACTAGGCAGTAACTCTTCACTTTGTTGTGATAATTCCCCAGCAAGGGAGCTGTACCACATCCTAAATCAACAAGATCTCCCTGGTAAACCTTTGGAAGCATCCTTTGGTATACAATAGAATGCATTTCAATTGTGAGTGCCGAGCCTGCCCAGTAATGATTATAATCCCGTGTGGGTTCGATATCTTTTGTAAAAATTGTAGGGGACCAAGAAGAAGGCAAATTGTTGCCTCTGGCCTTCCATTTTTGAGTAGAAGTCATGGATTCTCCTTTGACAAATTTTGGCTGTTTAGGTCGTTGCCTTGAATTTTTCTTCTTACCCAAACTGTCCCGAATAAATGAAGAGATCGGGATTTATCAAAAAGAAAAAGGCTTACTAAGAAACCAACAGATCCAGCCGCGATGCAGATCGATATCGACCCGAAGGAAATGGGTAGAAGCTGGGCGATCAAGTGGACTCCGATTGCCATTAAGCAGGCACAAAAAATTGGACGAAAACTCACATCCAGATATTCCAAAAAACAAGATCCAATCACTGGTTTGACCATCATTCGATAAGCCGGCCAAAAGTAAATGATTTGAGTGGCAAGTAAGGCGAGCGCAATGCCAACGGCTCCATGGTACCAGGCTCCAATGGCGACAGCCGGAGGAGTTATTAGAAAGACCCCCACATTCCACCAGAATGTGAGTTCGGCCCGCCCGCCAGAAAGGGTTAAACTAGAAACCGGATTTCCAAGGCAACGAAGAAGATTTACGGCGGTGAGAATCTGCATGACAGGTACAGCAGGCATCCACTTTTCGCC
>CAIKAA010000505.1 GCA_903825275.1 uncultured Fibrobacterota bacterium
CCATTAGGATCAGGGCCAGAATCCGGAGGGTAGAGGCCGTTGAGCCGCAAAATATTGCATTCTTGCAAGGCGTAGTGATTCCGTTCTTTTTGGTGTTCAGACTCGTTGCTGATTCGAGGTTGATGATCAAAGGGGGCTCCGTAGGTTTTTTAAGGGAGGGGAATCCAAAGATAGGATCAAGGTTTATGCTTGCGTCCAGCAATTCAGCAACCAAACTAGTGATCATGGGTCAGAAGAGTGGTGGCGTCGGATTTTGCACCATGACCATATTCGTCAAGGTGACCATGTGGCTCGCAGCTAGGACTGTATCCATCCACGGAATCCGGGAAGGGCTCCACGACATTGACTCGCTTCCGAAAACGGTTTGACCTCCCTCGCTGGTGAGTGCAGATCAAGGGAAGCGAACCGATCGCCATCATCGAGAATGATCCACGGGTCGGAAAAGAGCCCAGGCACTCGCGGAGGTCGAGCCTCAGGACGGATTTTGATCCCAATGGCGCAATGGTTTTCACCAAAGCTTTTCAGGTAGGCGTTAGGCAGGGGAAATTTTCTGTCCCCCAATTGCCCGATCGAGGAATCGAAAGCAGTTTTTAAACCAGCGATCTGAAAGGCCACTCGGTCGGCAGCGCCACCAATTCCCAAAATTCCGAAGAGTGCCCTATGTTTTCCAAGCAAGTTCTTGCCACGATCCAATTCTTCGCGACCTTGGCTGCGACACTCGGCGCGGTGGCCGGTTTCGGTCTGGTCTCTTGCCAGTCGTCGGAACCCGAAGCTCCAACCGGGCCACAAGAAGTCTCGGCATCCTTGAGCTACGATAGCGCCTGGAAAGCTCCCGACTCGTCGACGTGGTCGCAGGGTGCGGGCCACCAACAGGAAGTCGGCAGCCAATCCATCACCAAAAATCTGATCACGGGACGATGGGTTTTGGCGTCCAGCACCACCGATACCCTGACTTGGCGGCTGTGGACGTGCGGCATGTTCACCGCCGAAGCCAAGTGCGTCCAAAAGGACAATTCCCCGGATCTGGTGGTTCTGCGCCTTGAGCGAAATCCCATCGCCTGGAAACTGTTGAGGGAATTCCCCGCCGTACCCCCGCGCCAACGAGATTCCCTGTACGCCTTGTACGCCCGCCACCTCGTGAATGGCGATACGGCTTTCAAAGGCTTTCCCACAAATTGTCCGGTGGGGTTGGACACATCGGTGATCTTGCGAAGCGCACTGGTTTACGCGATTTCCAAACAAATTCCGTTGGTCGTCCAATCGAAAAGCTGGCAGTTGGCCATCGACACGTCGAGCTTTCACCAGCGGCTGAAGGATTTGGTTCTGGGTGGGTTCGTGAAGGCGTCCGACACCACCAAAGCCTTCCCCCTCTATCCGATCCGGGTTTTGAGGCCGCTGGCCATTTCGGCGCCACTGCGTGCCGGCGGCGGCGTGGTGTTCGCGACGGGAGCCATTTCCTGGAGCCAAGGGTATGCCCCCTCCTCGCCCTCGGTCACGATCAAGAACGCTGCCGGGCTTGATACCAACCTGGTCTTGAGCTTCCAAAAATGGTCATCATCAACTGACACGTCGTTGATTTTGGACGACAATTTGGGCATCCTGGCCAAAGCGACGGCATTGGCGGGAATCGACACCTTGATCATTCTTTTTGCGGACGATTCGGGCCATCGCCAAACTCTTCGCACCACCTTTTCTGTGACGGCGATTCCTCCGTCGTCTCCAAAATTGGTGCGGATCACTCCGCAAAACCAGACAGGAAATGTCATTCCCTTCGAAACCGATAGCGTCTTTGCGTCGTGGAAGGTGGTCAACTGGAAAGACGTCAACCCCGACTCGGTCACCGTGGCCGGAATCAAGGCGATCCGCAGCACCGATTCCACCTGGGGACGCAACGTCTTTTTGCCCCCAACGGGCCAACCTATGTCGATTGTCTTCAAGGCCGTGGGCAAAAACGATACGGCCGCCTCGGATTTTGTCCAGTTCACCCGCGCCCGCGATTCGGTCGGGCCGGTTTTGCGCTGGATCACACCGAGTTCGTCCATCAACGTGGATGCCGCGGTTTCGAGCTACAAGGTTTCGGTGAGCGCGGTGGATCCATCGGGAGTCGACAGCGTTTGGATCCAGGACGCTTGGGCCGATCGCGATTCGGGTGCGTTTTGGTCAAAAACCATTTTGTTGGGAGCTGCCAATGGCAAGCCGGTGCGCCTCGTCGTCAAGGTCTGGGACAAAAACCACAATTTGTCCATCGACTCTTCCCGCTCCATCACTCGCAACGTGCCCAACGGCGTCGACAAGCCTACTTTGACGCTGGTCCAGCCGACCTCGGCGACCGGCACCACGTTGCCCTTTGAGAGTGCCACCTTGCATGTTGTGTACAAGATCACCGATCTGGTACCTCTGGACACGACTTCGATTTTGTTCAATGCCACCGTGCCCAAGCGATTGACCGATTCGACTTGGGCTGCCGACCTGCAAATTCCAGCAACCGGCCAGCTGTTCGCCATCGTGGTCCAGGCATCCAACATCAACGGAAAGGGGGCCGCCGACCAACTGGTGGTCATCCGTGCCCTAGACACGGTTCGTCCACTGATCTTGCACAGCTCGGGCACAAAAACCAAACCCGTGCCGTTCGAGACCCGAACCATCGATTTGGGTTGGACGATTTCTGACAACCACAAGGTGGATCGAGTTCTGTTGAACGGGGTTCGCCAAGCCAGCAATTCGATCGTTTCCAAAACCTTTCCTTTGGCGGTGGGCGCCGACACCTTTTTGGTGGTCGCCGTTGACTCTTTTGGAAACACCTCGCGCGACACGGTGATCATCACGCGGCTTTCCGACAACACATCTCCGGTCATCACCCGGGGAACGGGGACCAACTCAAGGTCGGTGCCGTTCGATACCATGTCGATCCAGTTGGGTTGGACGGTTACGGACAACAACGGCATCGATTCGCTGGGGTTGAATGGAGCGACTTTGGACCCAACCAAACCTGTGGCAAAAAC
>CAIKAA010000506.1 GCA_903825275.1 uncultured Fibrobacterota bacterium
AAATCCGCATGGCAGCAAGATGCCCCGCTTCATGGAAGACAAGGATCGCGACAAATACCGGCACCGCGCTCCAGCCCAACCAGAACCCTTGGGCAATGGCAAACGCGACAAGGGTGAACAGGGTCCAGCTCCAAGAGCGTTTTTCTTTCGGTGCTGGCCGACTTCCTGGAGGAGTGATCACATTCCCCTCCCGAAGTCTAGCCCGATCTTGGGGAGGAATCCCTGCAGACCGTTCCGTTTTGATGATCTCCTTGCGGTGCAAAGCCATTCGGAACGCCATTCCAAGACTGAAAATCCAAGTTGGTCGCCAAGAATTGTCTACGTGGTTCAGCGTCGCGTTTGCGGCATTTTCTAGATGGTAGGCTCGATTGCGATGGGCCGATTCGAGTCGATGGACAAATTCGTCCGAGGTGGTTGGGGTGGGGCGAAGACCTTTCGATTCCGCCTCCAAAACTCTTTTTTGGTGTTCTTCCAAAAGCAGCCTCGGGTCATGGGTCTTGACTCGAAACGTTTGGACCGATGGCTTCGAAACCATTTCCGTCAAAGGGTGTCCCGAGGAAGTCGAATAGAAGGTGCCACCAAAGAAAGGCGTGTGGAAGGTAACGGCGGGAGCCGAGGAGCCTCCTCGTTGCCATCCTGCCAGCGCGAGATGGGGATCACCCTCGCGTCGAAGGATCCATCCTTCCCGGGGCCCCATCCCGTCTCGCAAGGGACTTTCCAGCAGCACGACTTCCTTTTTGAATCCTAAAGCGTAAAGCTGGTCCAACAAACTCTCCGACAGTCGCTGGAAAACGTCGGTTAAAGAATCCTCGCCAGCGATCTGTGCGGTCGGAATTCTCCAAGGAGCTTTTCGCAATTGGAAGAGCATGTAGAGGAAAATCACCAATGGCTGAAAAGCCCATAGGATGGCGATCGTGAGGAGAATGGTCAAGAAAAATTGCATCTCCATGATTTAGAATTTGCCGGATGGCGACAGGCCTGGAATGGATCGAGATTTTCAGGAAACAAGGTCCGCACAATGCCCCTCGGTACCGGGAGCCTTTAAAGGCAAACAACCATGAATTATATTCTGGCGATGCATAAGATCGTTCCCCTGAGTGCTTTGGTGATTTTTGGTGCGGCCTTGATTGGTTGCGATCCTTCGTCCGATCCTGGCATGGCCTCATCCAGCCAGGATTCGGGAATCGAGGGGTCTTGGTACATATTCATCAAGGCTGAACATGGCGCTGGTGAAACCCACCGACTGTTGACGTTCAAACCGGGAGGAAGCCTGATCGCTTCCGATACCGCTTATCCCTTGTGGCTTGGCAGTCTGGGTCGGCTCACGGGAAATTGGTCGACCAAGGGCACTGATTCGTTGATCCTTGAAAACTTTATGATTTCCAATAGCCAGGATTCCGGCGTGACCTGGAGTGTGTCTAAAAGCAAACCTGGAAGCGACCGATACCGATATCGGATTTCCAACGATACGTTGACGATGTTTGATTCAAGCAGCCAGGGGTTTGGGATTCGTCGCCGCTGAGGTAGCTTGGCTCCCTCTCTCAAGACCGTTAGGTCCATGGGGCAAGGCCTTGTCGATCGGGTAAAGGAAAGTGGACAAGAGCGTTTCTCCGTCCAACTTTCCATCGGGTAACTTGACAGGAGAAGTCGTCGCCGCCGATTGGCGCCCAGCTTCCCCTAGAACCTTCGCAATACCAAACCGGTTACCGTGCTATTTGCGGCCTTTATTGTTGCGTTGATCGTGTTCTCGGTGACCCCGGTTGTCGTCCTTGTCTTTCAGCTCGTCCTTTTGGTGATTGCGTTCCTCCCGGTCGCGAGCTTCTTCCTCCCGCATGGATTGCTCGCGGTTGGCGCGTACCTGTTCGTTTAATCGGCGTGTTTCTTCCATTTTGCGGCGCTTCTGTTCGTGCTGATCTCGGGTATCGCGCCAAAAATAGGGGCTAAGGTTTCCGCGTTGCCGTTCTCGATCAAAGGCTTCCTGGCGTTCGCGTTCGGCATTGCGTTCGGCTTGGATCCTCTCTTGGTTTTCTCGGCGCTCCTTTTCGCGTTGGTCGTACCAAGAATCGGAATGGAACGTGATGCTGATGCCCGGCGAGACCTGGACTCGCGTGGAGAGGTCCGCATTTTGGCTGTTCACAAAAGGAAGAAGGGAAAGAATAATGGCGATCATGAAAGTTTCCTTGTCTAAATGGAGACCACAAGGGCCTCAGGATCCAATTAACCAAGTTGCGCTCTTGTCGACGCGGTGAAGGATTGAATGGGAAACGAATGGGTGCTTGGTGCGGGTTCTCCGCGCTCGGGAATTGTGCCGCTCTCCTCGCCTTGATGACTTCAGGTTGACGCCGTTGGTGACGAGGGTGGTATCCTATCCGCCATGGCTCCTTCCTCTTTGGATGAATTTCGGCCTGGCCGTCGCGTGGGGTTCGCCTTTGCCCTGGCCATCGCCATGGTCGCGGCGGTTCCGACCTTGGGAGGGGAAAAGCTCCCGTCGGTTTCATTTCTGGTGTCCAACGCCATTCTCGCGTTCTTTTATGCGCTCTTGTGCTGGATGCTGCACGAACGCATCGTCTTTTCAGAAGCCGTTCTTCCCCGCCACCGCCGAGTTCGAATTGCCCTAAGTCTTGGCCTAGGAGCGGTCTTCGTTTTCCTGTTCTACCCACCCTATCTTTTGGTCCTGACAGATCATGTTTCCGATTCTCCTTGGGGGTTCGGTCCTCCTCGGCGTATTTTTCTGCTTTCCCGCGCCATCGTGGTCGACTTTCTGGCTTTTTTCACCCGGTATTATCTCGATCAAAAAGCAATTGGTGAACAAACCAAGTGGGAGAACGAACGGTTGCGCCGCGAGAACCTCCAGGCGCGGATGAGTTCCTTGCAAGACCGGATCAGCCCCCACTTCTTGTTCAACTCGTTGACGACCCTTCGCAGCATGACGGAAAATGTCCAAGCGAAGGAGTACATTTCGCGGCTTTCCGATGTCTATCGACACCTATTGAGCCACGGCGAGGAATCGACCATCGCTTTGGGCGACGAGCTGCGGTTTCTGAGCGCCTATCTCCACATCCTGCAAGCTCGATTCGAAGGGGCTTTGCAGGTGATCCTGGAGGTTCGGGAAGAGGATTTGGAACGCAAGATTCCGCCGTTTGCGCTCCAGCTTCTGGTGGAGAATGCCGTGAAGCACAATGTCGCCTCCCTTTCACGCCCCCTCCAACTGCGGATCCATTCCCAACTGGGGTGGATCGAGGTGTCGAATCATTTCCAACCTCGGATGTCGGTGGAAGAAGGCACGGGCACAGGGCTTTCCAATATCGCCCAACGGTACCGCTTGCTTGCCGGGCGCGAGATCGAAATCCTTCAGGATGACTCGAGCTTTCGAGTGAAGCTTCCGCTCTTGCCATGAAAGTCTTGATTTTGGAGGATGAACCGGGGATCGCCCGCGAGCTGCGGGAAACACTTGTGCGGCTGCGTCCAGAGGTCGAATTGTTGGCGACGCTGGATTCCGTACAAGAGGCATTGGATTGGTTTTCTCTCACCAAGCCACTGGATCTTGTGTTGTCGGACATCCAACTTTCCGACGGTCTTTCGTTTGACCTATTCCGTCAAATCGAAATCCGAGCCCCGGTGATTTTCTGTACGGCCTTCGATCAATACGCCATCCGGGCCTTTGAAGCCAACGGGATCGACTATTTGCTCAAGCCGGTGGATGAAGGGCGGTTGGGCGTGGCCTTGGACAAGTTTGAACGGCTGCGCCATTTCTTTGCCGCCCAGTCCGAATCCTATTCAAAATCCATGGACCGGACGATGGAGGTCCTCAAGCCATCGGTGCGGACCACCTTGCTGGCCCAAGGCAACGGTCGCCTGATCCCTGTTCGGGTGGAAGACATCTCGTACCTCCATTCGTCGCAGGGACTGGTCACGGCACAGGTTCACGAGTTGCGTCATTTTTTGGAACAGACCCTCGACGAGCTGGAAGCTCG
>CAIKAA010000507.1 GCA_903825275.1 uncultured Fibrobacterota bacterium
CCGACCGCAAGCACTCCCTGATCCCGCGCCCTGACCGCGGCCCGAACAATCAAGAATTGCACGCCACCCCCGTTGGGCCACGGCTCTTCAATTCCCAGGTCGTGCGCAGCCACATGGCCCAGATCGGTCGCCCGGAATACATGGACCGGCTCGAACATTCCAACGCTTCGGAAACCGAGCCGGACCACCACTATTGGCATCGCGAAAACGGATTCATGTACAGCCACTACACCGACCATTCGGGATCCCAGTGGTACGGTTGGTATGTGGGCACCCAGTACTTTTGGACCCGAAATTATGCGGATCGATGGTGGTGGTACGACGAAGGCTATGGACGTTGGTGCTTTTGGAATGACAATTTCTGGTGGTGGCAGGATCCCAACCACGTCAACGACCTCTATTGCTACAACAACGACGTCTACATTCCTGTCAATTCAGCCAATGACCAAATCGTGGTGACCTCCACCGACCACCCCGATTCCACGGTCTTCATCAGTCCCGACGCCACTCGGATCGTGAAGATCGCCAGTGATTCCCGCGACGCATTCCTCTACGATGCAGGCAATCCACCCCGATTCCAACCCCAATACCTTGCTTCGGGAGTGGAGAGCGTTCAATTTTCGACTCCTCGCAATGGGAAACCGTTGGAGATCATCTTGAAGCTCGACGACGGCACCTTCGATTTGTTGGACGCCAGCGGCAACCCTTACATTCCCACGAATCGATCCATCAACTCAGACTAAACAGACCCTGTTTCGTTTCGGGGAAGGTGGGCCCTCAGCTGTCCCTCGGGACGGCTTGAGGGCCGAGGGGTCCAATGCCCCATTTGGGGCAATTCATCGACCCGAGGAACCCCCGTGATACGCCATCGAGTCTTCCAAAACCTTATCCAGCAATCGAATATCCAAATCGGAAGACGAAAACAGCCGGCTATTTTTTCCGAAGTTCAACAATCCCAGGGCGCCATCAAATTGACCCAATTTGATCGAAGCGACCACGAGGTCTCGCAATTCGAAATACTGAGGCGCAGAGGTAAATGTTCTTATGGATTTCTGCAAATATTTCAGCGTGCTATCGGGAATATCTTTTGAAGCGAAGTAATTGAATTTAAAATAATCTGCACCTACCACATTGTTTCGGCTCTGCAGTTGCTGATAAATCAGATGGGGAATCAGACTATCGTCACTTTGCCACCAAGCCCAAGCCGGAAATGACTTCCGGCTCCAATCAAGCATCGCAGACATCTCGACCGAATCTGGATTCGATTTTGATTGAACCCAATCCCTCATGATCTTAATATCATACCCGGTATTTGAATATTTCAAATACAGCTCTTTTTTATCATTCTCCCAACCAGGCTTCTTGCCTTCGGTGAGGGAAACGACTGGCAAAGTCCCAATGGGAAGTGATTGAAGTAAGTTCGCTTTCTGACCTAGATAAAGCGCCTTTTCAGCCCCCAAGTCCAATCGCGGAGAATACTCCGAATTCGGAGGAAAATCATCTAGTAAGGGGTTCAATGTTTTTTCGGAAAGCACTTCCAGAGACCGCGGAAAATCTTGAGTTTTTATTAAGTATCGAGAAAGCAACATCGAATCAGCAGGGGCAAAATGAAAATTGGAGGAAGCCACGATCGAATCATTTGAGGCGACAATTAGGAAGTCCATGTTTCGTGGCCGAGACACGATATTATAATGCTTGAAATTCATCTGGATAGAATGAACCACCGATAAAAGAAGGGTATCGTTGAATTCATACAAGTGAAGCCATTGGACCAAGATCCCACGATCCGACAAATGAGATTTTAGCTCTTGGTAGAATTCGGTGGTGAATAGGCTAGAAACCCCGCTGACCCAAGGATTCGATGGCTCCGAGATAACCAGATCATATTTTTCTTGTTTGGTTGCAAAAAATACCCGAGCATCTTGGAAATAAAGGTTCAATCGCGAATCTTGATAGATCCGTTCATTATAAGGCCGGAATAAATTCGACAATTCATAAATGGCCGGTTCGATTTCAATCACATCCACCGACGTCATCCGCGGATCTCCCAATAAATGATGAACGGTCATCCCACTTCCCAAGCCAATCACGGCGGCATGGTAAGGTTTTGACAGATAGGCCATCGGCACAAAGGCAAGCAATGCCTGGGTCGCATCGTCGGACTTTTGCAAAGATTTCCAAACCACGCTATAGCTGGCGTCCGGCTTTCCGTTTGTCAAAAGGGTGATCACCTCGGGGGTTTTGGTCACCGAAACCGTAGCCGTTCGCCCGTCGATCCTGGTGCTCTCGCCAATCTTTTCAAAGGTGCTGTGACCTCGGAACAAGCCCGAAATAACGACCTCATCTTTGGGGATCACCAACCAACTCACCCCGATGGCTCCCACAGCCAGAGCGACCCCAACCAATAACCTTTTGGAAATTCCTGACCAGCAAACCAAATAAATACATCCCGCCAAAATCAAATCGATCCCGGCTCCCAGGGAAATTGTCTTGAACAAGCCAACCGCGGGAAGGACAAATAACCCTGCCACCACGGCTCCCAGAATCGAACCAAAGGTATTCCATCCATAAATCTTTCCCGAATATCGTTCATCGCGCGAGGCTTCAATCAAGACTTCCATGATCAATGGCAAGGTCATCCCGGCAAAAAAGCTGGTCGGAACAATCACCAAGGAACAAACCACGAATTTCGCAATGGAATACAATATATAACCTTCATTCGTCCGCTGGAAAATCAGAAAAAATTGATTTGCAAAATCAAATACATTTTGATAGAATATCACCCCGATAGTCGCAGTAATAGACATCCCCAATTGAGCAAGAACCAAATCCCTGGTTTGATTTTTTGATCGCCG
>CAIKAA010000508.1 GCA_903825275.1 uncultured Fibrobacterota bacterium
GGTTTCGATTTTACCAGGAAGTGGGTGTTCTCCCCAGCACTTTTTTACTCGATTTACTCGTCGGTGGTTCGAGGACAAGAATCGGACTTGAAACCTTTTGTCAGGCAGATTCCTTAGGAGGTTCGAAGATGAAACAAATCTATCGGTTGGCTGGACTTGTTGCCCTTCTGGGCACAGCCGCGCTGGCTGTGGAAATGCCCGCAGCCGGAGCCACGGTCAAGCCAAAGGCAAAAGCGCAGGTAGACCTCCCTGAAGATTGGATGGACCTTGAAGAATCCATGAATGGTCCCGAAGTGTCCAAAATGAAGTTAGACGATGAGATCATCGGATCCTACTTCATCGACGAAGTTCCTGGCAACGGGGGATTCGCCTACGGATACGGTGGCAAGACCTGTTACAAGCTCCTCCCGAGCAAGACCCCAGGCAATGAGGCCGTCTTCACGATTTATTTCGACAACGACTGGGCGGGCAGCAACTTGTCTGTCGGGACCACGAGCCTGGACCTTTCCAAGTACAGCAAGACCGGGACCTTGACTTTTTGGATCAAGGCTGGCCCCAACGCCAAAAAATTCATGATCGGAATCATGGACAACGAGGGCAACGACAAGAAGGTCCAGACCAAGGTCAACGGCCACCAATATGTCGCCCTGAAAAACGGGGAATGGGTCCAGGCCCGCATTCCCCTCAAAGCTTTCTCGGATACTGGCGTCTATTGGGATGCCACCAACAAGCGCGAAATCCCTTCGAAAGTGGATTGGTCCAAAATCCAGGAATTCCGCATCTCCATCAACAAGGACGAAAACTTGGTAGAAAAGGGCAAGCCCATCACCTTCTACCTCGACCAAATCCAATTGACCAAGACCGCCAAGGGCGTCAAGATTCCTTAACGGAGTCGAGCCCGCTGACATTTTGGCGGAAAACTTGTTCATAACACCCTCTCAGGCACTTTTGCAAAGAGTGAGTGGGTGTTCCGACAAACACTTTTTCCACAAATCGTGAACTTTCATAGACAGAGTTTGGCCTACCAGTTGGTCGGTCAACGACTTCTCAGGAGGGTTGAAACATGAAACAAATCTATCGAATGGCTGGATTGGTGGCCATGATCGGTTCCGTGGCGATGGCGTGGGAGCTTGCGCCCGTCGGCGGGACTGCCAAACCCAAACCCAAGGCCAAGGCGGTGTTCGCCGAGGATTGGTTGGACATCGACGAGGGCATGGACGGGCCGACCAAAGCCCAGATGAAGCTGGATGACGAAGTGATCGGATCCTTCTTTGTCGATGGAATTCCAGACAACGGCGGATTCGCCTATGGGTATGGCGGCAAGACCTGCTACAAGGTTCTTCCCAGCAAGACCTCGGGGAACGAGGGGGTCTTTGCGACCTATTTCGACAATGATTACTCGGGTGTCAATCTGTCGATCGGCAAAGACTACATGGACCTGAGCAAGGTCCGCAAGACCGGCAGTGTGACCTTTTGGATGAAGGCCGGCCCCAACGCCCAAAAGTTCATGATTGGAATTTTGGACAACGAGGGCAATGACAAGAAGGTCCAAACCAAAGTCACCGGCGAATCGTACGTCGTGGTGAAAGAGGGGGAATGGGTGCAAGTCCGCATTCCTCTCAAGGCCTTCATCGACGATGGAGCTTGGTGGGATGCCAAGAACAGTCGCGAAGTCGCCGCCAAGGTCGACTGGTCCAAAATCCAGGAATTCCGGATCTCGATCGGTCGGGACGACAACAAGGTGGCCAAGGGCAAGCCGATCATCTTCTATCTCGACCAGATCCAGGTCACCAAAACATCGAAGGGAATTGAAGATCCCGAAGCCTATTGGGATACGTTCAAATCCAATGAACCAACCAAGCTTGTGGACGACTTTACCAAGTACGGGGACAAGTGGATTGCGGCACATGGCTCATCTGCCGACATCAAGATTGCAGTGACACCACTGCCCAAGGGAGCTCCTCCCACGGTCACTGGCCAAGCTCTGAAGGTGGACTTCAAGCCAGGCGACTGGTTCGACGCCCAAGTCAAGACGCCTGGGTTGGACGGCATCATGAATGATTGGAGCAAACATTACGGTCTGTTGGTTTGGCTTTATACTGACAAAGCATACCAGTCCTTCGACTTCGTGATCCAAGACCGCGACCATGAAATGTTCTTGACCAAGGTCGGTGCTGGTCACGGATGGAACCAGATCTTGATCCCCTTCCGGAGCTTCAACAAGTTCCCCTACTACCAACCCCCCGAATCCAAGCAGAACAACAAGCTTGATTTGGACGGGGTGTTCCTGTACGGGATCAAGCCCGGTGGCGAAGTGTCGGGTACGTTGTATTTGGCCAAAATTGAAGTGACCAACCAGCGCCAGTTGATCAAGGCGGCCCAGCCTCCCGAACTTCCTGCAAGCTTCAAGGGCAGTTTGTCCAAGTCGATCCAAAAGATCCCCGACATTTACGGCATCAACGTGGGGCTCTGGGCTCCCGAGCTGATGGATGCCTCCTCGGTCAAGCTGCAGAAGGCCGCCAACTGGGGCTCGGTCCGCTATCCGGGTGGGTTGCGTTCCGACTGGGAAGATTGGGAAAAGACCTTGAAGGACAAGGACTTCTTGATCGACACGGACGAATTCCTGAACTGGTGCAAAGAGGTCAATTGCCAGCCCATGTTTACGGCCAACGTCGGAGACGGATCGCCAGAAATGGCCGCCCGCTGGGTGGAGTACGTGAATAAGAAGCGCGGCGGACCGCGGGTCGAGCACTGGGAAATCGGCAACGAAATCTATGGTGACTGGCACCGCTACTACGAGAAGTGGGGCAAGGACGGCGGCGTCGCTTACGGCAAGGCTGTGAAGGCGTTCGTCAAGGCCATGAAGGCGGTTGATCCCAACATCAAGATCACCGCCGTCTGGAGACTGACCGGAGGCTGGAACAAGGCCGTGTTCAAGGAATGCGCCGACGTGATCGATGGCGTAAACGTCCACCACTACGCCCAGACTTCGGGTTCCGAAAACGATGCGGGATTGCTGTCCGTGTCGCAAGAGTCCGATGCGTTGATGAGGGACGTCCGCAAGCAGGTGGACGAATACGGTGTGCCGGGCAAGAAGTACGAGATCTGGCTGAGCGAATGGAACTCGGTCGACTTCAACCCAGGTCCTCAAATCCTTCAGCCGGTCGAAGCCTTGTTCGTGGCTGATTACCTGGGCCACTTGGCCGGTGCCCCCATCCAGATCGCGAATCTTTGGGCCCTGTACAACGGTCGCGACAAGCGCATGGGCGACAACGGCGTTTTGGCGACGGTTGCCGACCCCAAGGGACTCAATCATCGCAATCCCAGCTACTGGGCCATGTTGATGATGTCCAACACGCTGAATGGCACCTTGATGGAAGGTTCAAGCGACAAAGAGGCGCTGCAAAGCTGGATCTCCAAGCGCGAAGACGGAAAGACCTCGCTGGTGTTCGTGAACAAGAATCCCGAAACGGATTACAAGACCACGATCAACGTGCCGGGCCTGAAGGGCGAAGCGATTGTCAGCATCTTGACCACGGCGACATCGGGTGGCTTGAAGTCGAACGAGGCAACGGGTGACGTCAACGACGATTCCGGACCCAAGTCGGAAACCAAGACATTGGGCGACGGATCTACCCTTGTGATTCCCAAGTACTCGATCGTGACGGTCAAGTTCAAGTAAGGGAGCACCAAAGGGCGAAGATCGAATCGCCCTGATTCGGTCCCGACCAGCCCCTCAGGTGGGCGAATTTTGACAACAGCCTTGGTGGCCAAGATGGGTCGCCAAGGCTTTTTGTTTTTGGGGAAGACCCCCTTCCAGGTTCGGAAAGGAAGACCCTGGGACAAAAACGGATTGCAAAAATGGGCTTGACTTCCTATTAACGAAATGTCACTTCACTTTGTCGGTCCAATGGACAGGTGTTCATCCAACTCGCGGGAGTTCGCTCATGCAATGTTTTCGTTTGAGTCGTTGCGTCTTTTTCGTAGGCCTTGCCGTGCTACCCGGTTTGTCAGGTGCCGCCCCCATTTCTGGAAAGGTTGCCGACCTCTTGGGCAAAGGGCTGAAAGGCGGTTGCATCAGCCTCTCGACCTCGGATTCCCTCACCATTTCCGATCCCACGGGGAATTGGTTGTTCCTTGCCAACGGAACCTCTGGACTTGCGAATCCTTCCCTTCGTCATCGAGCAAATCTGACCAAGCATTTGGTTCTGGATGGCGAGCGTGTTCGCCTCCAGTTCAATGGGATCGATGGATTGGGCCGCCGTCTGAGCGGGCCGGTTCAAGTCGGCGCCATCGGACTCCCAACTCCTGTGGTTGCATCGCGGTCGGCAGCGGCAGCGGATTCTCTTGAATTTTCGTGGAATGGCAAGGTCCGAGCCAGAGTTGCTCTCGATTCTTGGGTCGCAGGAACCGTTCAAAAAATTGATACCAGTGCCACCGCTCCTACGCTGACCTGCAACACGGCTTCCTGCAAGGCTTGCGCCGACCCCACGAAGACCCCGAACATTCTGATTAGCAGCAGTTTTGACAAGGACACATTGCCTTGGTATAGCGTGGCGGAGTGGATCGGCGTCAAGAAACTCTCCATCGTCAATGGGGAATTACAGATGGGGATCGTCAAGGGCTCCAATGAACCTTGGCACATCATGCTGCAACGGGCAGGCATGCCAGTGGAGGCCGGTAAAGCCTACGCCGTCAAGCTGGATGCGCGTACCTCGAAGCTTCCGTTCAAGTTGGTGTTGAACATCCAAGCGAGCGTCGGTCACGGCGTGGTTCTGGCCACCAAGGTCTTCAACCTCGCGACCACCACGAAATCCTTCTTCTGGGATTTCCAATTGGACCAGTCTGATCCAGCTGCCATGATCCAATTCAACATGGGCGGCCAAGGAGACGATCTCAATGTAACGATCGACAATTTCCAGATTTTTGAGGAAGCCCTATAGTCGCGTTCGCGAAGACTGTTCGGGGAATTTACGGCCATCCCTTGGGGTGGCCTTTTTCGTCTGCGCCCCCAATAGCCCCGGCACATATTCTACCCACTCCTATACCGGCTCCCCGAATTCCCGAACGAGTAATCGAGCTGAATCTTGATCATTTCGATGGCCCGAATGTTGTAGAAAAAGGTCGGGTGGCTCAAGGTCCATTCGATACATTTGGTTCTATATTCTTCCCAAGATCTGCTTTTCCTTGGGTACCCCCATCCCCACCCTAGGGTGGGATTGGAGCGGATCGATCCAACCCAATTGCTCGGGTCTGGTTGTTCGATTCCAAATTTTGAGGCCAAAACTGATGGAAATTTTACGCAAGCCCTCCTTCACTTTGATGTCTGCAGGCGCGTTGGCTTTGATTTCTGTGACCTGGGGTGCCCCTCCAACCCTTGACTCGCTGCGCTTGCCCGTGCTTTCGGCGCGGTTGGTGGCGCCGCGCGTACAAGGTTCCTGCTTTGCGGGTTTGAGTGAGCCGGATTTGGCAACCCGATTTGCCGCCTCGCTCAAGACTTCGGGCCGAATGCGCTTGGACAGCAGTTCGACCTCCCTGTTGCGCCTTCGGATGGACACTGCCGATGGACTTTGCGACCTTTCGTTGGACTATCAGGACGGTGTCGGCCAAGCTTCGGCTCGTGCGACTTTGGCTCGTGGCCAAACCGTCGCGGCCACCGATGTGTTGTACCGGCTCGCGTCGCAATTGACGCAAGCCCTGGCCAAAGATCGGGCTGCGGTTTTGGACGTGCGCACCACCCCCACGGGCGCTCAAGTCTGGCTGTCGGGCGTGGAGGTGGGCAAGACTCCGGCACATCTTGAATGGCTCCGCCCCGGTTCGCTCACACTCCGGATCGGCGCTCCTGGTTGGACGGAAGCCTCCGAAATCCTGAATGTCTCGGCAGGACAGAATTTGGCGATCGATCGCAGCCTGGCCCGTTCGTCTCAATGGGCAGACTCCGTTCGCCACGCCATAGCGGCCCAGCATCGCGACAGTCTTTGGAAAGAAGCCCAATTGCGTCCGGCCAAAGACCTGTCCGAATTGTTCGATCGGTTGGCGCAGCCCGTGGAATCCGGCTCTCGCTGGGCCGTGGCGATTCTCCCTTTTGACGTGCGTGGTCCAAAGCCCGACGGTTATGATCCAGGCGTGATGGCGGCTGAATTCGGCGTTTCGCGTTGGAGTGGCGATGGACGCTTTGTGTTGGTGGAACGTGCGGGAGTGAATCGCTTGTTGCAGGAGCAGGCCTTTGCCCAATCGGGTGCCGTGTCCGATTCGGGAGCAGCCCAAATGGGCAAGCTCGCCGCGGCGAAATTTTTGGTGACAGGAACTGTCCAGGTCACAAATGGCATGCAGGTATTCACCGCGCGCATGGTGTCGGTGGAAACCGGCGAATTGATTTCTGCCGCTACGGCCGAAAAGCCAAGCGCCGATGTGGAAGCCGCCTACCGCGAAGCCTTGGGCGAGAAGGGACAACTCAGTTCGACCCTGTACCGAAGCCTGGTGGGTCCGGGCTGGGGGCAGTTTTACACCGGCCATCCCGTCCACGGCGCCTTGGCGCTGGGTGCCACGGTTGCCTCGATTGGATTTGCCGTGTGGGCCTGGAGCGATTACTCCGGCAAAGACGATATCTTGAAGCGGTATCGCGCAGGGGATCAGTCCCTCGCCATCGCCAATGATGTTGGCGGAAATATTTGGACACAAAATGCCGAAATTGCGCGAACTGACAGAAACTCGGCTGCCACTACCTTCCTCCTGTCGCTTGGTGCAGTGGGGGTGGTTTGGGCGGTCAATCTGGCAGACGCCGCCATTTTGGGGGAGATCGAATCGACACGGATTCGATCCAAATATTTCGCCTTTGTCCCCACTCCCGTGGTTCGTCCCGAGGGACTCGCCTTGGCCTGGAGGTTTTAAGCCATGAAAAAGTACCTCACTTCGATCCTTTTTGTCGGTCTTGTCGGCTCGGTCTTTTTATTGGGAAGTTGCAACCAGGACGAAACGGCCTTTGGTCCTCAGAATCTGGATGCCTACCACTCCACGGTTACTGGTCGTGTAACCGACCGCCATGGCCAAAAATTGAGCGGTGCTCTTGTTGTGGCTCTTCCTGGTGGCAACACCACCGTGAGCGCTCCTGATGGTTCGTTCCAGCTTTCGGGTCTTAAAACCGGAACCTACCGCATCGCTTTGGCCAAAGACAGTTACCGCGACACCATCGCCTTGGATTCGGTAGGATTGGGAATGTCGGTGACAAAAAATGTCGACACACTAAAGATGATCTACCGCTATGCCACGATCCAGGGCGTGGTGGAAGATTCGTTTGGTCACGGCCTGCCCACGGCGGGAATCGCGGTCGAAAACCAAACCCCGACGTCCATGGCGACTAGCGATGGAAAGTTCCTGCTCTCCAAGGTCGAGCCAGGCCGAATTCGCTTGTTTTCAGCGATCAAGACCGCCGAGTACTCTGGATACGCAACCCTTGATACCCTGTTGCGTGCCGACGACACCTTGAAGGGAATGCATTTACGGATCGAGCACGTGGGCGGCAACCTTGTTGGCCAGGTGGTGGACAACGATGGCAAGGGAATTCCAGGGGCTAAGGTTCAGTTGTTGGGCGGAGCCCTAGTCACGTTCACTGGCACCGATGGAACTTTCACGATCACCCAAGTTCCCTCTGATGGAAAGATTGTGGTGACGGTGACCAGCGGGGGCAATTCTGCCATTTTGACGGGTGTGTCCGTGGGCGAAGGCGGCAAGACGAATTTGTTTCAGATCAAGTTGGATGCCCCGTCCAGCAATCCGTTCTACATCCGTTCGGGACAGGCTTTCGCCTACACCTCCGATGCCACCGTGACTTTGGTCGCCGATGTGGTGGTTCCTGATTCCAGTTTCCACATTTTGCGTTACGCCTGGAGTATCGATAATGGGGATCATTGGGATTCCACTTCGACAAACACCCGATTGGTGGACCCCATTCCGGCAAGCTGGAACGCCAAGCTCAGCACAAATACTGTCCTTGTTCGGGCCATTACTCTAGACGGCAAAGTATCTGGATCTGGAAAAATCGTGGTTCATATGCTGCCACCGCCCGATCGCCAAGGTCCCACGATCACCATGCCGGCGGATCAGATTTTCGAATGGGACACCACCACCCAATCCATCCTTGTGCACGTTCATGATGATGGTGGGGTCGACAGCGTTTGGGTGAAGGGACAGAAAGCCAACCTGGTTGGATCGGAAAATTACTCGGTCCGGTTAAAGTGGGCCGGCCCCGACACCAACGTGACTTTCTTCGCACGGGATTCCGCGTGGAACCACTCCACGGTCTCCTTCCAACTGACCCATAAAGACACCAAAGCGCCCAGGATTGCGAGAGTTGACCAGGCCAAGGATACCCTCGTCTACGAGTACAACGATACCGCTCGACAGGTGTCTTGGATGATCAAAGAGGAACACCTTGCGAGCGTGACCATCAACGGCAAAGGGTTCAGTGCCGACGTGAATGGAATGGTCACGGTTTCGGTCAAGTGGGGACTCGGCGACACGACGCTGGTGGTGAACGCGTTTGATTCCTCGAACAATTCCTCAAGCGACCGGATCACGGTTCGGCATGTCAACACCCGCGCTCCGGACGTGGTTCGTTTCAATCCCAAAGACACGACCTACACCTATCCGTGGCCGGATTCCGTCGTGGTACGCTGGCAATTGACCAACGATCCCAACCACCAGGATTCGGTGTGGATCAACGGCGCTCGGGTCACTGATTCCATTCCAAACATTTACCAGAAAAAGATCGGCTTGACCAAGGACACGAATCTTGCTGTGATCAAGGTGGTCGATCCCGCTCGGGGCACATCTTACGACACGGTGAGGATCTTGAGAACCGCCCGCGCCAAGTCCGATTCAAGCCTAGCCTCGCTGGTGGTTGGAACCGACTCGGTCAAGTGTGATGGCAATCGGGTTTGTTTGGAGCAGGTGGCTTACATCGACACCACTGCGAAAGTGACGGCTACACCCAACGATCCCAAAGCCAAGGTCCTGATCAATTCCGACACCGTCACGACAAAAAATGTCAGTCTTGTTGTGGCTCCCGATACCACCTTGGTAACGGTGCGGGTGGTGGCTACCGATGGGGACACGTTGAAATACACCCTCAAGGTCATCCACGCTCCCGCTCCGGGACCAGGGCCGTATTTGGATTCCATGTGGGTTGGCTCCAAAAAGCTTTTGCCTTACTCGGATACCACCAGCTTGGCCGATACGGTCGCTTCAGGCATTGCCCAAGTGCAGGTGAACGCCTATCCCCATAATTCCACCGACTCGATTTACATCAATAGCATCCCGAGCGCAGGTGCGGGGACGGTGAACTTGTCCAATCCCAACTCCAACACGGTCTTGACCGTGAAATTGGTGGCACAGGACAAACGGACCAGAGTCTTCACGGTCAACATTTGGCGAACCAAGCTGCCCACCACGCCAACCGTGAAATTCCCCGGAACCAATGTCTGGGTATTGGACACGATCCAGGTCCCCACTGGCGACAGCTTGGTTCAATATCGGTTGAATCAGGACACGACATGGCATCCGTTCTTGCAAGGACTTGTCCTGACCGAACTTTGCCCAAATGCTGCAACTTGCTCGCTCACGGTCAAGGAAGTGGCTCCTGAGAAGGCTCCTGTGTACAGTTCGAAGAACTTCACGTTGGTGACCTACAATCCTCATGTGGTTTATGGCGCACCCGTCGTGGTGGGGGGGCAATCCTACCGCACCGTGTCAATAGGTGGAGTGACATGGATGGCCGAGAACCTGAACAATGACGGGACTCTTGCAGCTGCAACCCGTAAGGCGGTTGTGGGTGCATCGCGCAAGACTAGCCTCTCGTCGATTGGTCATTGCTATGGCGACAGTGCCGTGAACTGCACCAAATACGGTCGACTTTATACTTGGGCCGAAGCCATGGGCTTGGACAGTTCGTACAACAGCTCGCTTTGGGGTGGTGGGGATAGCTTGACTCGCCAAGGGCCTTGCCCAAGTGGATGGCATGTTCCCAGCCAAGCCGCCTGGTCGAATCTTCTTGCCCAGGTTGGCAACCAAAGTGTTGTGGGCGCAAAATTGAAATCCATCACCGGTTGGATTGGAAGGCCAGGCTTTGACAACAGCGGCTTCACGGTTTTTCCGGCCGGTCAAATGCACCAGACCCGCACAGGCTCTTTCGATCAATTTGGTGCGGATGCCAGTTTTTGGACGGCTTCCGACAATCCCAATGGCGCAAGTTCCATCGAGTTGAACAACAATTGGGATTCCACGCACACCTCGGTGACCGACAAGAGCTACGGATTTTCACTCCGGTGTGTCGAAGGCGCTGCCTCCGACACCTCAACGGGCTTGAAGACACTGTCTCTTTCGGCGGTAAACATCAACCATAACCTGTCCCAAGTTGCGTCCATCTATGTCGACAGCTTGCCCGCCTTCGACACCACATTCACGTTGACGGCATTACCTACCTCTCCCGGCGCGTTGGTGACCTACAATGGCAGTTCCAGCGGACACATTTCCTTTGGCGGGAGTGATACCGTCCTGGTCACGGTGAGGGTGGCCAACGGCGCCTCGGTGGCCCTCTACACGGTCAAGGTGTATCATCGAGGGCCATCTCAACTTGCTCTGACAGTATTTGTCAACCGGCCTTCTGGGCCGGTTTTTTTTTTCGGGTCTGAACACGGTTTGGGCACAGGATGTTCTCCGGGCTTCCTCCGATCCTGGGGCAACCATCCAGTACAAGACCAGCGCGAACGGAACCTTCAAAACGGTTGATTCCGCCGGGATCGTGCTGATGAAGGCTTGTACCCTGACCGTCCAAGCCTCTAAATTTGGCATGGCCACCGCCACCCTCTCCAAACCGCTGGGCTTCACCACATGGAACCCAAGCGTGAGTTATGGAACCGTTACCGATCTGCCTGGCCAGTCCTACAAGACCGTGACCGTCGGTAACCAAGTGTGGATGGCCGAAAACCTGAACACCCCCGTCGTCAACTCGTGGTGCTACAACAACGACGCCAATCTTTGCGCGACCTATGGCCGGTTGTACAAATGGACGGCGGCGATGAATCTGCCGACCCGGTTCGATACCCTATCTTGGAACCAAAATCTGTCTCGCCAGGGCGTCTGTCCCACAGGCTGGCATCTGCCCAGCGACGCCGATTGGACCACCTTCAACAACACTTTGCCAGGAACCTCCAAGGGTGTGTTGTTGAAGGCGGGATGGGCTTGGGCGAATGCGGTCGGAACCGACAGTTCGGGCTTGCGTGTGCTTCCCGCCGGACAACTCCGAGGAGATGGGGTTTCGGTAAATGGAGACACCGTGTCAAATGCCAACACCGTATTTTGGTCGAGCACCGATCCGTTGGGATTGTTTGCTAAATCCCGATCCATCACGTTCCAGTCGCCAAACCTGGACACTTTGACGGAAGGAAAAAATCAGGCATTCTCGGTCCGCTGTGTTTTGGGAGCGGCCAACGATACCTCGACCGCCTTGACCAATCTCCAAGGGCGAAAGGGAACGTTGACCCATCCATCGGCGCGCCTGTACATCGATACCCTCGACCCCTTTGACGTGTCCGATAGCTTGATCGCGACAGCCGCGTCGCCCAGCGAGGTGGTCACCTTCGTGGGCAAATCCAGCACCGCCCTCGCCTATCCGGCAGATTCTGTCACATTGGTGAGTGTGGTGAATGGAAGCCATTCCCAAATCGATACCGTGAAATTGTTCCGCAAGATTCCCGACACCACCCTGCTGACGGTAACCGTCCTGCGCAAAGGCCTTCCGGTTCAGCTTTCGAACTCAGACACGGTCTGGACCTTGGATACCGTGCGTGTCTCTTCTGACGCGAGTTTGATCCAGTACCAAACCAGTCCAGGTGGGTGGACGGATTATGATCCGTCCGTTGGGATTGTTTTGACTCAATCGGGGACACTTTCTGTCCAAGCTCAGGCTGCCGGAAAGGTTAGCCGGACGCTTTCCAGGTCGCTGGTCTACACCACTTGGAATCCCAACGTCAGTTATGGCACATTTCTCGACCTTCGCGACAGCACCCGTTACCGTACCGTGGACCTGGGCACCCAAATTTGGTTTGCCGAAAACCTGAATTATCGAGGAGCAGGATTTTGCTACCAGGGCGACTCGCTCAACTGCGCCGCCTATGGGAGCCTGTACACCTGGACGGACGCGATGGGTTTGGACCCGAGGTTTGAAAACACCTTTCTGCAGAGCCAGCTTCCACGCCAGGGAATCTGCCCCGATGGCTGGCATTTGCCCAGCGAGGACGAGTGGACAAGTCTGATCTTCTTCACCCAGCAAGCGACGAATGGCAAGGGTGGCAGTGCCCTCAGGGCGGCCTCGGGATGGCCCGTGTCTACCACCGCCTCTGGTCAGGATCGCTACGGCTTCCACGCCCTACCCGGTAGCCGCCGCAATGCCGATGGATCTTACTTCGTGTTGGGGACCAACGGGTTTTGGTGGAGTGCCACCGACAATGCGCCGAATCTCGCGTTCCAGCATAATCTGGACTTTGCCAGTCCCGGCGTGAACACCAATTCTTCCGACAAGATGGCCGGATTTTCGGTGCGTTGTCTCAAAGGACTGGTGTCCACCGACAGTTCGGTTGCTTTGACAGCGCTTACGGTGGGCATGGACACGTTGTACCCAACCTTTGATCCGGCCCAATTCCAATATAGGGATTCCGTATCGGCGTTCACGCCATCCCTGATGGTGCAAGCGACCGCTTTTTCCCCTACGGCGGTCATCAAATACAATGGCCAGTCCATGGGGTATTACATGTTTCAGAAGGATTCGCTGATTTCCGTCGTGGTGTCAAACCTCGGAAAAAGCCAGACCTACCAGATCCAGGTGATTCACCGGGTTCCAGATTCCACCGGCCTGACGGTTTCGATCAAGAGGTCAAGTCAAACTTTGTCGATTGCCAATGTGGACACCATGTGGGGCTTGGACACGATCCGTGTTTCTTCGGACCCTGGCGCATGGATTCAATACCGGACGAGTGCGGGTTCCACCTGGTCCAATTACCGCTCGGATTCAGGAATTGTCTTGACCCAAACCTGTACCCTTTTTGTGATGGCCCAAGCCTCGGGAAAGGTTTCACGAACCTTGACAAAGCCATTGGTATTCACGACTTGGAATCCCAATGTGACCTATGGCACGTTGCAGGATGCCCGCGATGCCCTCACTTATCGCACGGTAACGGTTGGAAACCAAACCTGGATGGCCGAGAATTTGGCCTTCAAGGCGGACAGCTCGTGGTGCTACAACGATTCCAGCAATTGTCCCAAATACGGTAGGTTGTACAAGTGGACGGCGGCGATGGACCTACCGACCCGATTTGATACCAGCCTTTGGTTGTCTTCGACCTCTCGGCAGGGCGTCTGCCCGACAGGATGGCACATGCCGTCCGATGCGGAATGGACGACCCTAACCAGCTCCCTGCCAATTTCGGGGAAGGGCGTTTCGCTGAAAGCAGGTTGGGCTTGGGACAACAAGATCGGGACCGATCAGGTGGGCTTTAGGGCTCTTCCTGGAGGGGAGCGTGGTCCATCCGGCCAGTTCGCCGATGGGGGAGATTTGAATCCATTCTATGCGAACTTCTGGTCGGCCACTCCCGTGAATGCCCAGTCGGCGACCTACCGGTATCTCTTCAACCCAGATTCCAATTTTAACAGCTTGAACGATGTCAAGACCCAAGGATTTTCTGTGCGCTGTGTTCAAGGAATCGCGGCAGACACATCGACCTCCTTGGATAGCTTAAAAATTTCCTCCGGCGTCCTGACTCCGGCTTTTGGTTCCTTGGTTTACACCTACACAGATAGCTTGGCGGCCTTCGATTCCATGGTGGTGATCACCACGAACCTCTCGTCGCCAAGTGCCGTGGTCACCTACAACAACCTTTCCACCGGGAATTTCACCCTCTCGAAGGATTCGGTCATTTTGGTGAAGGTGACGAACGGCAAATGGTCTCAGACTTACCAGGTGAACGTGGTCCACCGGATTCCCGACACCACAGGCTTGACGGTTTCTGTCGTTCGACAGAGCGAATCGGTCTCGCTGGCCAATGTCGATTCCGTCTGGACCTTGGACACCATCAGGGTCACATCGGATTCGGGTGCGACGGTTCAATTCAGGACCAACGTGAGCACGGATTGGATGACCTATGACTCCTCGGCGGGAATTGTCCTCACAGAAAGCTGTACCTTATTTGTGAAGACTCAATCGGAAGGTAAGATCGACCGAAAATTCACCAAATCATTGGTCTACACCACATGGAATCCCAATGTGACCTATGGAACGCTTGTGGATCCTCGCGATTCCATCGCTTACCGCACTGTGACAATCGACAAACAGACGTGGATGGCCGAGAACCTGAGTTGTCACGGTTGCGGGCCGTACGGAGTTTTCGACGATTGGTCGACCGCAATGAATGTGAATAGGAAGTTTAACAACTTGGCCTGGAAAGGCATGCTTCCCCACCAAGGAGTCTGTCCGGTTGGCTGGCACATTCCAAACGATTCCGAATGGAGCGTTCTTGTCCAAACTGTCGAGAGAGACCGACGTGTGAATGAAGGCAGTGGTGGCCGCGCCCTCAAGTCGCCTTCGAATTGGAATTTCGATCCGTCCAACTCTGGATCGGATTTGTTTGGATTCCACGCCCTTCCTGGCGGAGGCAATTGGGGTGAATACAACGGCAATCCCGGAACTGATGGTAATTGGTGGAGCACCAGTGAATCCGATGATTACAACGCGAGCTATTGGTCCATGGGCAGTTCCACCTCCGGTGTGGACAATTGGACGACTTACAAGTTTTCCCAAATTTCCATTCGTTGCCTCCAAGGTCCGGGTCTTATGGACACCTCGACGGCATTGACGGACTTGTCTGTCGCTACCGGGACACTGAACACGGCTTTCGATTCGACGAAGTACAACTACACCGATAGCCTGCTGGCCTTCGACTCCTCGGAAACCTTTACGGCCACTACATCTTCTCCCAACGCCGAGGTCACCTACAATGGCCAGTCCAACGGAGACTTCGTTCTCAAAACAGATTCGGTCATTTGGGTAAAGGTGACGAATTCCGACAGCTCGCGGACTTATCGTGTGAACGTGTTCCACAAGATTCCCGACACAACTAGTTTGACGGTTTCTGTCAAGCGGACAAGCAGACTTGTCCTGATTTCCAATGTGGATTCTGTCTGGACTTTGGATACCGTCCGCGTGGCCTCGGATGTGGGGGATTCGGTCCATTATCGTTTGAACGCGGGCTCCAGTTGGACCACTTACGATTCGACCAGCGGAATTGTCCTCACCCAGTCCTGCACGCTTACGGTTAAGTCCGAAATGATTGGTAAAATTGGGCGGTCTGTCACCAAGCCTCTGGTCTTCACGACTTGGAACCCCAATGTGACCTATGGCACGTTGAACGATTCTCGGGATGGATTGGCTTACCGAACGGTGGTGATTGGCAACCAGACTTGGATGGCCGAGAATTTGAATTATCGCCACTCCAATCTTGCCCAGCCTGCCGATACTTCGGGAGCCTGCTACAACGGTAGCGCGGACAGTTGTGCGAAGTATGGTCGGATGTACAACTGGGCCACCACCATGGCATTGGACAGCAGTTTCAACCAGACCATGTGGAATGGACCTCTTCCGCACCGTGGAATTTGCCCCACTGGATGGCACCTTCCCACGGTCGCGGAGTGGGCCACCATGCTGGGGGAGGTCGTAGGCCAATCCGGGATGCTCGATGGGCGAGCACTCAAGGCCACCTCGGGATGGAATCCGGATTTGCAAGGTGGATCGGGGAATGGACTGGATTACTTTGGTTTCCGGGCGCTGCCCGCAGGCAGGATCCTGATCACCCAAAATGGCGATGTTTCAACGGAGGCTGGGGCCTCGACGACCTGGCAAAGCCCCATCCAACTGCCGATGGGCTATGGCATGACCGCCTGGGACCGCGTGATGACCAATGTCGATTCCACGGTCCTCGACCACAATTCCGAGAGCAAGGTGGCCCTGTTCTCGGTTCGCTGTTTGGAAGGCGCAGGGATCCTCGACACCTCGACGGCGCTGTCGGATCTAATGGTTTCTGCCGGGACGTTGACTCCAGGATTTGACTCGACCGTTTTGGCCTATACCGACAGCATTGGAACCCACGACTCTACCGTCATCTTTACCGCTACCCCGTCATCGGCTAGTGCCGTGGTCACCTACAATGGTCTGACTTACGGAAATTTTTCCTTTTCGACAGATTCCGTCGTGCGGGTTAAA
>CAIKAA010000509.1 GCA_903825275.1 uncultured Fibrobacterota bacterium
AGCGCATAAACGTGAATTACACTCCACTCTCCATTTTCACCTCTCAATTAACATCCTTTTTTCTCCCACCGTAGGGTTGGCAACCTAGGGAGAGGATCGACGATTTTGGCACCAGAACGGAAGCCACACATCCACCGCGCAGGCAGCTATTGTCGCATCCTAAACAAATCTCCATAAAAAAAGCACCCCCCGCAGAATGTGAGAGGTGCTGAACTTTGAACCAGGGGCTGTGATTAAGCCTTGAGAATGGCTTCGATCTTGTCCAGTTCACCCTGTTCGAATTCCAGGTTGTTCACGGCGGCGACGTTCAATTCCAGGTGCTCGACAATTTTAGCGCCCGCCAAAACCGAAGTCACGCGTCCACCGCGCAAGCACCAAGCCAGAGCCATCTGGGACAAGGTTTGTCCGCGCTCCTTGGCGATCACATTCAAGAGATTGGCTTTGGCGATGCGGTCTTCGGTGATGCCGATGGAACGCAGGCTGTCGGCGGATTCCGGAGGAAGTCCCTTGAGGAACGCATCCGTCAACACGCCGCGCTGCAAGGGCTGGAACACACAAGTGCCCACGCCTTCCTTCTCCAAAATGGTCTGGAGTCCGTCTTCGATCCAACGGTTGAACATCGAATAGCTGGGCTGGTGAACCACGCAGGGGGTTCCCAACTTCTTCAAGATGCTCAAGGCCTCGGCGGTTTGTTCGGCATTGTAGTTGGAGATGCCCACGTACAATGCTTTGCCCTGGCGATGGATCAGATCCAGCGCACCCATGGTTTCTTCCAGAGGAGTCTCGGGATCGAAGCGGTGGGTGTAGAAAATGTCGACATAGTCCATGCCCAAGCGCTTGAGGCTGGCATTCAGGCTGGCGACCAGGTACTTCTTGGAGCCCCATTCCCCGTAAGGGCCTTCCCACATGTCGTAGCCAGCCTTGGTCGTGATGATCAGCTCATCGCGGTAGGACTGGAGATCGTCGCGCAGGATTTTGCCGATGACTTCTTCGGTGGATCCGGCGGGAGTGCCGTAGTTGTTGGCCAAATCGATGTGGGTGACCCCCAGATCGAAGGCCCGACGGACGATTGCCCGATTGGTGGCAAACATGTCGGTATTCCCGAAATGCTGCCAGGTTCCCAAGGAAACCACGGGCAATTTGAGGCCGCTCTTGCCGAGTCGGCGGTACTTCATGCCCTGGTATCGGGCGGGGCTTGCAGTGTAGCTCATTGATCTACCTCCAGACAAAAAAAGATAGCACCTCTCGACAGAACGTGCGTGGGGGAGATTGTCAATGATTGTCGAGCGGAAGTCAATGCCATCCCAACATTTTTTTCTCAGGGAAGCTTTTTCGCGAATCGCTTCGGGCACAAAAAAGCCGCTCCCCCCGTTTTTGGGGGAAGCGGCTTGATTTCGAAACCAACGAGTTTCGCGAGGATTATTTCTCGGTGAGAGCGACCACTCCGGGAAGGGCCTTGCCTTCCAAGAATTCCAAGGACGCGCCGCCGCCGGTCGAGACGTGGGTGACCTTTTTGGAAAGTCCGGCCTTCTTGATCGCGCTAGCCGAGTCGCCGCCGCCGACGATGGTGCAAGCTCCATTGGCGGTGGCTTCTGCCAAGGCGTCGGCGATCGCAAACGTGCCCTTGGCCGAGGCTTCGATTTCAAAGACGCCGGCAGGGCCGTTCCACAAAACGGTCTTGGCGCCCTTGATCACTTCGGCGAAGGCCTTCATGGTGTCGGGACCGATGTCGACGCCTTCCCAATCGGAAGGGATTTCATTCACCGACACGTACTTGATGTCGCCCAGGGTGCGGGCGCCAAAATCAAGCTTGGTGGTCACCAAAACGTCGGTGGGAAGCATCAGCTTGTCGCCAGCCTGCTCGATCAGCTCTTTGGCCAGCGGAACCTTGTCCATCTCGCAAAGAGACTTGCCGATTTCCTTGCCCTGGGCCTTGGCGAAGGTGAAGCCCATGCCGCCGCCGATGATCAGCTTGTCGACCTTGGGCAGCATGGCCTTGATCACGTCGATCTTGCCCGAAATCTTGGAGCCGCCGATGATGGCGACGAAGGGGCGCTTGGGGCTTTCGACCGCGTCGCCCAAGAAGTCGAGTTCCTTCTTCATCAAGTAGCCCGAAGCGCGAGGGAGGTCCAAACCGGTGATGGAGGAATGGTCGCGGTGGGCGGTTCCAAACGCGTCGTTCACATAGAGGTCGGCAAGTTTTGTCAAACCGGCGCGGAAGGCGGCGATGTCTTCCTTCGAAGCGGCCATCTTGGTGCCGTCTTCCAGCTTGACTTTGCCTTCTTCCTCGATGTGGAAACGAAGGTTTTCCAACAGCAAGACGTCTCCGTCTGCCAAAGCAGCGACGGCGGCCTCGACTTCGGGACCGACGCAATCCGAGGTGCAAACCACCGGCTTGCCCAAGAGCTTGCTCAAGGCCGACGCGACGGGAGCCATGCGCAACGATTCCACGACCTTGCCATCGGGGCGACCCAGATGCGAAGCCAATATGACCTTGGCACCCTTGGAAATCAAGTATTGGATGGTGGGAAGAGCCGCAGCCAGGCGCTTGTCGTCTTCCACGACTCCGTCTTTCAGGGGAACATTGAAATCGACGCGAACGAACACGCGTTTTCCGGCGACAGAGAGATCTTCTACAAACAGCTTGGCCATGAAATTCCTCACTCAAGGTTTATCGAGAGTCGATCGGACGACGGAAACGATCCGTCGAATGCTGGACCGAAAGGTAAACATCATTTCCCGTCGCGGCGTGCCCTCAACAAGCGAACATCCATCGCGGTCAAACGCGCTTGCCGACGCGCTTCAAGTCCGCGCCAAGTCCATTGAAGAGCCGTCAGAGTTGGCTCCGAGCCGATCGGATCCTGGTCTGCGGGAAGGCGCTTGGCCAAGCCTTTGGCCAAAGCTTCCTGCGAGGCTTTGGGTCCAATAAAGGCCTTCAAGCTATCCACTTGGGGCCAATTCAGCTGTTCCCACTGGGCCAGGTCGGCCAATCCTTCAAACGCCGTCCGGCGTCCGGTTTCCAGCTCGACTTGAACGGCACTGTCCACCACCTTCTCATACCACCTTAGTCCGGTGGAATCGGCAAAGGGCCGGGGAGAGGCATGCAGCAAATCTCCTGCAGTGCGCCGGGCCTGGACTGCATTCCACCAAGAGCGTGCCAATCCGGATCCGGATTGCAGCCCAATCCCGATCCCGTCTCCGCTGGTGCGTGCCAGTTTGATCTGTCGCCGGTAGGTGTTTCCTGCCGATTGGAACAGGCTGGGCAGCTTGCGCTG
>CAIKAA010000510.1 GCA_903825275.1 uncultured Fibrobacterota bacterium
AAAGACACCACAAGAGAGGTGTGCCAAAAAATGACTTTTTCTACGCAAGTCATTGAAAATCGCTGTTCTCAAAAAAACACGATCCAGAAAATGTCTATATGTGGGGGTGGTTCGAGGTCGAAAAATGATGGTTTTTGAGCTACCCTTGCGCAAGTCGTCTTTTCGGACAGGGCCTAATTATGATCTTCGAACTGGAATCTTGCTTCATATTTATATAGGGAATTTAAAATTAAGATTTATTACAACATTTAATTGTCAGGAATTAATTCACAACCCTCATCTAGCACTTTAACAGATAACGCTCAATGCTTTTTAAGCCATTTGAGAAGCTCCTCTACTTCTCGCGCATTACTTGAACTAACCTGATAAAGGCAACGCCGGGACTTTAGTTCCGAATGAACCACTTTCACCTGTTCAGGAGTGATGTCGTAAATATGCAGAGCCTTCCCGGCAGCAAGTCCTTTTTTCAAGACTTCGGTCCACTGCCACATCGGCTTCTGGCCGGCACCGGAGACCCACTGCAGGACATCGATTTCCGCGACCGACAACACGTCATCAATGTGCCGCAGAGCTCCGGGCCCGTCCAGGTGGTACATACAGCGGTCAAGGTACGTGGCCTCGTCTCGAATTCCAGGCAGCACGTGCCTTTTAAAATCGTCTCCGCTGATCATGCAGCTGAAATCGCATTGCACAACCGCAAAACGACCCGGCGTCCAGAATGGCCCCCAACCGATCGTTCCGGTTTGTGAAGTGAACCCCGAGGCCGCGTAGAGGGCTGAATAGATTGGCTCATAAAATTTGCGCATAGCGGAAGAAACCCGCTCCACCTCGTCTGGGCAATCCATCAGATCCATGCAGAGATCCGAGGGATAGCGTAGTGCGCTCATCGCATCCATATTCGAATGCAGGTCGCACGCCCCCACGAGGTACCGGCCCTTGGCATGTTCCGCCAATGCGCTGGCGTAGTTCCGTACTCCTCGCCAAACGGGGTTTTTGTCATCTAAACTCGGATCATACCCCTCAAGGGTCGTAAGGATCGGTTCAACCCAGTTGGTCTCCGGATTGGTCTCTGAATATTCCAGCGGGGCACCAAAAAATGCAGCAAATTGATCCGGACCGAAATCCGGCGAATAGAAGGGGATCGCCTCGCCGAGGAACTGTGTGTTTTCAAGCCAGCGATCAATGCACGCCATGTGCTCCGTCCACTCTCCGCGCGTCGCGCGAAAATACCGCAATGTCAACGGATGATCTGCGCGCGATACCGGGTGAGTCGGGTCTACTGGCACCTCGGCCCAGACGAGAGGCCGATCGAGCGGCTCATTGTTCCAGAAGGCGTCAAAACGCTTTGTAATATCAGCAAAATTGGGTTGATAAACGAGTGAAGACATAGGGTTTTAATTGGGGTTTTTAGGCAGGTGCATCCCGGCACGACTGGCGTACGGCGGACACCAATTGCCTATCTTATCAAATACAACGAAAGCCTGCAAGAGATTTCTACCTCGGTCTAGCGATCAAGCCGATCAATGCCATTTTTGCGAAATGCGTCCACGGCGACTGCCGCTCTCCCAGGGAGACGCCCCGCTTTACGTGGCACCAGCCCCCCTCCCTCTTTCAACGGAGCAACGGATGTCGCGCAGAAATGCCTCAACTGGGATCGACGCCAACTGGGGCGTGTGCGGCCCAAGAATCGGCGGTTTGGCTGCCGGGCGCCAAGCGGAACTCAATGCGCAGAAATTCCATAATTTTGCTTGCATTGACTAGAGCTTGCTAGTAGTTTATCCTTAAATTCCGCCGCTGACCTGTCAGACTCTACTTAAGGTGCTCCAAAGAACCCAGAAGCGCTAACCACCCTGAACAAGCTCGAGCCCAAGCGGAACCCCAACCCAACCAACTCAAGAGCACTACCCCAACCAGGAAATAATCTATGTCAGCAATGAATCTATATGATAACGACCGGCAGTCGTCAGGGTCCCAAGGAACAAGCGCGACGCTGATTGCCAGCGCCACGGTCGCGGCGCTGGGTTCATTTCTCTTCGGTTTTGACACCGCAGTGATCTCGGGCACCACAGACGCGCTCAGACAGGTCTTCGGTCTTACGGAAAACCTTCTTGGTTTTACGGTTTCTTGCGCCTTGATAGGAACGCTCCTTGGGGCGCTTCTGGTGGCGCGGCCAGTTGAGCGTTGGGGGCGCAAGCCGGTGCTGGCTGCCTTGGCTGTGCTTTTCGTCGTTGCCTCTTTAGGATGCGCCTGGGCGTGGAGCTGGCATTCCCTGCTTTTCTTCCGTTTCCTAGGAGGGGTGACCGTGGGGGGGGCTTCGGTTGTGTCGCCGATGTATATCAC
>CAIKAA010000511.1 GCA_903825275.1 uncultured Fibrobacterota bacterium
CATTGGCGTTGGGTTGCAGCGCAAACACCAAAACGGGTTCCGAGGCCGAGCTATCCAACGCCACCTTGAGTTTGGTCGTGTCCGAGCATTTTGCCGCGTAGTGCAGATGGTCGCCCAGGTCGACATCGTCAAAATGCCCTGACAGACCCAAGTTCGAGATCGTCGAGTCTTCCGTTGTCTGGACCGGCGCAAAGGCGGACTTCAAAACTGGTGAATCGTTCACGGAAGCCACCCGCAAGACGAATTTTGTCACCACCGAATCCTTCGACGGGTCGATTGCCGTCACCGTGATGGTGTCGACACCAAAGGCATTCGGAATCAGAACCAAGGACAAGAGCGAATCCAAAACCACCTGCGTAGTCGCCAGCGACGAATGGGTGCCCCTCACCTTGAACTGGAGCCCATCTCCATCGACATCACGGAAATGCCCCATCAAGTGAATCACCGGAAGGGTGGAATCTTCGCGGACATTCATTGGGTCGAAGGGCGCCGTGACAACGGGAGCATCGTTCACCGCCGCAATGCTCACCACAAACCTCGACGAGGCCGTAGCTCCAGAATCATCCCTTGCCGTCACGGTGATCGTGTCGACTCCATTGGCATTTGGGCGCAAGGTAAATTTCACGACCGTATCTGTCGCCGAGGAGCTGTCGATGGTGACCTTGATCTTCGTGGTATCAGAACTCTTTGCGGCATAGTGAAGATGGTCGCCCATGTTCACGTCGGCGAAATGCCCGATCACGCTCAGATTGGGCAAGACTGAATCCTCCGTCGTAGCCAGGTTGACGAAAGCCCGCGTCGCGAATGGTGAATCGTTGGAAGCAGGTAAGATCAACAGGGTGATTTGGGTGCTGCCAACCGATGCATTCGAAGGATCGGTCGCCATGACAGTAAACTTGGTGCTTCCACTCGCCAAAGCCTGTGGGATGAGAGTCGCCATCGAATCCTTGACCGATGCGCTCAACATCAGATTCGACTCCGGGGTCACCGTGTAGCGCAGCGAGTCGCCATCTACATCCCGGAAGAACCGGCCGACGTTTACCCGTAACGCCACATTGGCCTTGGTCATTTGGGAGGGGATGACGCCGCTGTAAGTGGGGGGATGATTCACCGGCTTGATCACCAAGGCAAATTTGGTCGAGACCTGCGAAATTCCATCGTCTGCCGTCACCGTGATCGTATCGGTTCCCCGCGACAGAGCAACCAGCGAAATGGAAATGTCCGTACCAATCACAGAAACGCTCGCCTTCGATAGGTCTGCACTCATCACTGTGTACGTGAGCGGGTTCCCGTCGACATCCTGGAAAACCCCTGCGATGCTAACTTTGGGAAGGTCTGTGGCATCTTCCAAAACGGAGTCTGGAGGAATTGTCTTGACCACGCGCGGCGGATCGTAGACCGGAATGACCACAACCTGGAGTTGGGTGGTCGCCGATTCCGAACCGTAGTTTGCATACACTCCCACCGTGGCGCTGCCATGGGCATCGGGCTTGAGCGTCAAGTACAAGAACGAATCGACAACGCGGACCTTGACGATGGTCGTGTCATAACTCTCGGCAGAAAAGGTCAGTGGTTTCCCCGTGATCTCCTCGAAGTAGGTATGAAGCGGAAAAGCGGAAATATTGGCAGCATCCTCCGCCAAAGTATCGTCGGGGAAGGCCTGCTTCAGGCGAATGGTCGGAAACTTGACCACGAAGGTGTCCTTGATCGAACCTCCGGAGTTGGATGCCGTCACCACCACCGTGTCGGAAGTCCCCGCGACTCCGTTGAAGTGGAGCTTGAGCGAATCGCCCGCAATCGTGGGAACGACGCGAGTGGATGGACTTAGGGTCGTCGCGCGGAAGGAATCGGCGTTCAGAAAGTTGTAGAGCAGAACCATGCTTTGATCAGGCCCCCCAAGCGGCACGTTCATGTCGTACAAGGGGTGGACCAAAGTCGGAAGCGGTTGAACGACGCCTTGGAGCGTGAAGTCATCAAACTCCAAGGTGCCAGAACTGTGGCCCAAGCTGGCGTAAATGGATTCGCCGCCATTCACCCAGAAACAGATGGAATAGGCATGAGCCAAAATGGAGTCCCTGTTGGCCAACGCCCACCGGCCATAAGCTTGTTCGACTGCATTTCCTCCGGTGAGGGTCGTTCCGTCGGACGAAAGCCATAGGGGAAGTTGCATGTTGGAAACGGGAATGACGATGTTCTGGGCTGTCCCGTCCATTCGGGATTCGATTTGGGAGCCGAAATCGGCCCCGACATTGCGAACTGAATCATAGGTGGTATCCCCCTTCCCGAAACTCGACTGGAAGGAGACGCGCACCGAGGTGATCGCGGCTGGCAAAAGTCCTTTGACCTTGAAGGCGAAAGCCCCCGAGGCGAGATGGATCTCTTGTTTATTCGAAAAAGGAAAACCAACACCCGCTCCCGGAAATGTTCCACTCGCTCCATCGACCACGTAAGAGAACATCGCGCTCTGTCCGGTGGTTCCCATGGAGCTGGAATTGCGCAATACAGAAGCGGAGGCGGCTGCACCCCCACCCCCCGTGTAGGTGTAGGCCTTGATGCCGTTCGGCCAGCCGGTGGCGGTCTTTTCAAAGTCATTGAAAAGCCAATCGGCTTGGGCTGTGCCCACAAGCGCAGCAGACAAACAAAGGGATACCCGCATCACCAGAGTGAAAGAGGGGGATCGGTTGAAAGATCGAATGGGAGACTCGGACATGGGGGGATTTTCTCCGGGCTGAGCAAGCTTTCGTGAAGGAATCCAGTCGGAAAGCAAAAATTAATCGATTCGCAAGATATTTGTTATCAAAAAATCAACACACGGCCGTCAATCCGAGAAATAACAGGAGCAAACCACGCCAAGGCCAGTGGCGCACAGCAACTTGATCACTCGGATAAGGTCGACTGGTCTATGGAAGGATCAAGGGCGCTTCACCAAGGCGACGGCTTCGATCTCGACCTTCACTCCCTTGGGCAAGGCGGCAACTTGTATGGTGCTGCGCGCCGGGGCGGGGCCGGAGACACCAAAAATCTTCCCATAGGCTTCGTTGACCACCGCGAAATCGGCAAGGTCGGTCAGAAAAATGGTGGTTTTCACCACCAAGGCAGGGGAGGAGCTGGCCGCGGCTAGGGTTTCTTGCAAATTCGCCAGCACCTGCTCGACTTGCTCGGAGGCGGTTGTTCCGACCACCTCTCCCGTTTCTGGCGACAAGGGAATTTGCCCCGACAGGAACACGAATCCGCCCACAGAAATGGCTTGGGAATAGGGGCCGATGGGAGCTGGCGCCTTTAAAGTGAAAATCTGCTCAAACATTTTCGGACCTCCAGGTCTTGCATTGGGGTTTTTGGATTATCATTTCCATCATGGAACTTCGTCGAACAAAGATGCTTGCCACCATCGGACCCGCGAGTGACTCCCCTGAAATGCTTCGTCAGCTATTTCAAGCCGGTGTCACCGCTTGTCGCCTCAACTTCAGCCATGGAACGCATAGCGACCACGCGGCCAGGATTGCCAAAATCCGTCAGGTCGCGGACGAAATGGGCATCGCCGTCCCTTTGATCATGGATCTATGCGGTCCCAAAGTACGCACCGATACCAAGTCCTACGACCTGAAGATGGGCGAGACTTGGAATTTGGTGCCTACCGAAGGCGATCCCGCACTGGGGAAAATCGGGATCAGCCACCCAACCCTTTACCAGCTGGTTCCGGTTGGCCAAGCCATTGTTTTGGATGATGGCCATTTGGAACTGCGGGTGGAAAGAGTCGAAGGGACGGAAATTGTCTGTTCCGTGGTCACTGCGGGCCATCTCAAACCACGCAAATCGGTGAACACTCCCGAATGCGACAACGGCTTGGATGTGCTTTCGGAAAAAGACCAGCGCGACTTGAACTTTGGGCGTGACCAAGGTTTGGATTGGGTCGCGGTATCCTTTGTTCGCAACGGCGCCGACATCAAGCGAGTTCGCGATTACCTGACGGAAATCGGTTGGCCCGACCCCCCGATCATCGCCAAGGTGGAAACGCCCCTGGCGGTGGCCTCCTTGGAAGAAATTGTCCGGTTGTCCGACGGCATCATGGTGGCGCGCGGCGACTTGGGCATCGAATGCCCCATCGAAACGGTGCCCATTCTTCAAAAACGCGCGGTGCGCTTGGCCCATCGCTACGCCAAGCTATGCGTTGTCGCCACCCAGATGCTCGATTCGATGGAGCGCAATCCACGCCCCACTCGCGCCGAAGCCTCGGACGTGGCCAACGCCGTGTTCGAAGGTGCCCAGGTGGTGATGCTTTCCGGCGAAACAGCCGGTGGCCAGTACCCTCTCCAGGCCGTCCAAACCATGGACCGCATCTTGCGCGGCGCCGAAGCCGTCACCGACTCGCCCCCCACTCTGCCCGAAATCTCCAACCAGACATTGGAAATCGTGGCGGGTTCGGTTCGGTTGTCCGAACACACCAAGGCCCCTTGCATCGCCATCTTCTGCCACACCATGGAGATCGCCCGCCAAATCGCAGGCTTCCATTGCGGAACCCATGTCATCGCCGCTTGCTTCGACGAGCAGATCTACCGTCAGGTCGCCTTGTTCTACGGAATCATCCCCGTCCGCCTGCCTCGCACCAATTCCATCGACGAAGCCATCACCCGCGTTTTGGACGAGATCCAAGCTCGCGACCTGGCAACCGCTGGAAACCGGATCGTCTTCATGTACAGCCAGCCCTTCGGGACTAGGCTGCACAACACGATCCGCTTGGTGCAAATGCCCTAAAACGGCGGCGTTCAAATTTGGATCGAAGGCTATCCCTGGGATAGCCTTTTTCATTGGAAAAGCCACGGCTTGGAAAAAGTTGAACTTCTCTGCGGTCAGCTATTCCGATTCCTCCAACACGCCACTTCCATTCCGATCACCCGAAACCTATACTCATCTCTATGAGACTGAACACATACCTCGTACTTTTAATTGCCAGCGTCCTTTGCGCCTCTCCCGTCCAATCGGTCAAGCGCAAACCCATCGTAGCCTCGAAGACCGATACGGCCAAACACCAGTTGGTTGCAGCCACTTCCTCCGACACGATGTTTTTAACCGTGAAGGTTGGTCCGCAACAGTCCGCAAGCTGGATTGCGTTCCGTCATTTGGGAGCCTGGACCCCCGAGATTGCCGCCCAAATCCGAACCGACAACAAAGAAATCAAAAACCTCGATCAAATCGAGGTGGGGCAGAGTCTGCTCTTGCGCCGTTCCCTGGATCAACGACTCCTGACACCCAGCCAGCAAATCGCCAAGGCCATCCGCAAGGCGGTCGCGACCTATGTCAAGGGCGCGGCCGATGTGACCCGTCTGGGGCGCAGTCACTCGCTCCATGCCAACGAATTTTTAATGCCCGGCGATCGGATTTCTACTCGATCGGGTGCCGTGGTTGAACTGATCATCGACAACCAAAGTGTCTTGCGGCTGCGCGACAAGACCACCCTTTCTTTGGTCGCCATCCAGGATTCTGGCTTGGATCGCCGCACCGGCACTCGCGTCTTTTTGGAAGCGGGTCAAATTTGGACCAAAGTTCGCAAGTGGGCCGGGCCCTTGGTGGGTTTCCAGGTCAAAATGCCCAACGCCATTGCCGGTGTCCATGGGACCACCTTCGAATGCTTTGTGAATGGGGATTCTTCGGGATTCGTTTCGGTTCATGAAGGATTGGTTGGAGTGACGGGGCGCGCTCAGCCCGTGGAACTTCTCGTGGCAGCGGGGAAAATCGTTTTCATCAAGAAGGACGGCCAGGTTTCGACGTCTACAAACACCCCAAAGACCGTCCCCGGCTGGAATCACTTAAACCAACAACGCGACGATGCTCTGGAGGATTTGTCCGCTGCCAGCCAAGACGATCGTCTCAACCATCGGCAAGGCGAAACCAAAGTAGAGTCGTCATCAACTGAATCGAGACAACACGAACGTGATGATAGGCAACCTAAGTAATCCATCTGATTCTGTGTCGATCCGGCCCAACGGCCAAGGCTGGTTAGCCCGGATCGACCCGGTACCCGAGGTGGAAAGGCAAGCAATCTGATGAAAAGGCGATTGGCACAAGGTTAGCTTGATAGGTAAGACATCGGGACAATCCACCCGAATCCACCTATGAAGGAGCAAACCATGAAAAAGATCCTCGTCGCGGTAGCCATTTTCGCCGGAATGTCCATGTCAGCGGAAGGCCCTCGCGTGCCTCCCCCCGCCCCCAAGCAAGACTCGGTGGTCGCCCAGTTTCACTCCAAGATGGACAGCCTTCGCAAAGCGGATTCGGCTCTGATCGCGGAAAAGCGCAAAGAAATTTCCGATGCTCTCAAAGCCGAACGCTCCAAGGATTCTGCCTTGTTTGCCAACAAGCTTCCGGACAGCTTGAGAAACAAGGTTGCCCAACATGTCAAGGATTTCGACGCCAAGAAGGCCGAATTCGACTCGGTCAAGACGCTGGATACGGCAAAGATGGTCACCTACAAGGCCAAGG